>NZ_JBSFHO010000009.1:192720-209854 GCF_053597075.1 Streptomyces sp. NPDC001514 | reverse complement strand
GTACTCACCCTCTCGGGCTTTCCTCCGGGCGCTTCCCTTCGGTGTTTCCAACCTTACCAGATTCATTTTCCGTTCCGTTCCCGGTTCGGATTCTGTTTCCGGCGGCCGTTGGAGGGCCTTTTGTCTTTCGACTGCCTTTCGGCGGATCCGACTTTATCAGAGATTCTGAGTCGGAATTCCCGCCCCCTGGGTGGTCCATCCGAGCGCACAGGTGCGCCCCGGACTTCCCCTCAGGCGGAGCCGTAAACGTACTGGAGCGGGGCGGCCGATGCAAATCGGGGCGCCCCGCTCCAAGATCACTCCACCAGGTGTCAGTTCTGCTGCCGGATCCGGCTGCAGACCCTGCGTCAGACCTCGACGACGACCGGGAGGATCATCGGCCGCCGGCGGTAGCTGTCGGAGACCCACTTGCCGACCGACCGGCGGATGAGTTGCTGCAGCTGGTGGGGCTCGGAGACGCCGTCCGCGGCGGACCTCTGGATGGCTTCCTCGATCTTCGGGATCACCGCGTCGAAGGCGGCGTCCTCGATGCCGGAGCCCCGGGCGTGAATGTTGGGCCCACCGACGACCTTGCCGGTCGTGGAGTCGACCACGACGAAGACCGAGATGATGCCTTCCTCGCCGAGGATGCGGCGGTCCTTCAGGTGGACCTCGGTGACATCGCCGACCGAGAGGCCGTCGACGTACACATACCCCGCCTGGACCTTGCCGGTGATCTTGGCCTTGCCGTCGATCAGGTCGACGACCACGCCGTCCTCGGCGATGACGATGCGGTCCTTGGGGACACCCGTCATCGCGCCGAGCTCGGCGTTGGCGCGGAGGTGGCGCCATTCGCCGTGGACCGGCATGAGGTTCTTCGGCTTGCAGATGTTGTAGAAGTACAGCAGCTCGCCGGCCGAGGCATGGCCCGAGACGTGGACCTTGGCGTTGCCCTTGTGGACGACGTTGGCACCCCAACGGGTGAGTCCGTTGATCACCCGGTAGACGGCGTTCTCGTTACCCGGAATGAGTGACGAGGCCAGGATGACGGTGTCGCCCTGCACGATGCGGATCTGATGGTCGCGGTTGGCCATGCGGGACAGGGCCGCCATCGGCTCACCCTGGGAACCCGTACAGACCAGCACGACCTCGTCGTCGGGGAGGTCGTCCAGCGTCTTGACGTCCACGACCAGACCGGCCGGGACCCTGAGGTACCCCAGATCACGGGCGATGCCCATGTTCCTGACCATCGAGCGGCCGACGAAGGCGACCCTGCGGCCGTACTCGTGTGCCGCGTCGAGGATCTGCTGGATGCGGTGGACGTGGCTGGCGAAGCTGGCCACGATGATGCGCTTCTGGGCTGCCGCGAAGACGCCGCGCAGGACATTGGAGATGTCACGCTCGGCCGGGACGAAGCCGGGGACCTCGGCGTTGGTCGAGTCGGACAGCAGGAGGTCGATGCCCTCCTCGCTCAGGCGCGCGAAGGCGTGCAGGTCCGTGAGGCGGCCGTCCATGGGGAGCTGGTCCATCTTGAAGTCGCCCGTGTGGACGGCCATGCCCGCAGGGGTGCGGATGGCGACGGCCAGGGCGTCCGGGATGGAGTGGTTGACCGCGATGAACTCGCAGTCGAACGGGCCGATGCGCTCGCGGTTGCCCTCGCTGACTTCGAGGGTGTACGGGCGGATGCGGTGCTCCTGGAGCTTGGCCTCGATCAGGGCGAGGGTCAGCTTGGAGCCGATCAGCGGGATGTCCGGCTTCAGCCGCAGCAGGTACGGGACACCGCCGATGTGGTCCTCGTGGCCGTGCGTGAGGACGATGCCCTCGATGTCGTCGAGGCGGTCCTTGATCGTGGTGAAGTCGGGCAGGATCAGGTCGATGCCGGGCTGCTCCTCCTCGGGGAAGAGCACGCCGCAGTCGACGATCAGAAGCCGGCCGTCGTATTCGAAGACGGTCATGTTCCGGCCGATCTCGCCGAGACCGCCGAGCGGGGTGACGCGCAGGCCGCCCTTCGGAAGCTTCGGCGGTGCGCCGAGTTCAGGATGCGGATGACTCAAAAGACTCTCCTCACCACACGCGCCACGTACCGCTTGGGCACGTGGCGCGTATGACATTCGTGCACTTGCTGTTGTCGTTGTTGTGGTGCGTATTCACTTGGGTCGTATTCAGTTGTGAAGTCTGTGGTTACAGCTGTACCCCGCCGGCGGCGAGATCGATCTTGAGCTGGGCGGTCTCGGCCTCGGTGAGCTCGACGAGCGGGAGGCGCAGCGGGCCTGCGGGCAGGCCCTGGAGGGCGAGGGCCGCCTTGGTCGTGATGACGCCCTGGGTCCGGAACATTCCGGTGAAGACCGGGAGCAGCTTCTGGTGGATCTCGGTGGCCTTCTGGACGTCACCCGCGGTGTACGCGTCGACGAGGGCGCGCAGCTCAGGGGTGACGACGTGGCCGACCACGGAGACGAAGCCGACGGCACCGACCGAGAGGAGCGGGAGGTTGAGCATGTCGTCGCCCGAGTACCAGGCGAGCCCGCTCCGGGCGATGGCCCAGCTGGCGCGGCCGAGGTCGCCCTTGGCGTCCTTGTTGGCGACGATCCGCGGGTGCTCGGCGAGGCGGACGATCGTCTCGGTGTCGATCGGAACGCCGCTGCGGCCCGGGATGTCGTACAGCATCACCGGGAGGCCCGTGGCGTCGGCGATGGCCGAGAAGTGCCGGTACAGGCCCTCCTGCGGGGGCTTGTTGTAGTACGGCGTGACGGCGAGCAGGCCGTGCACGCCGGCGCGCTCGGCGGTGCGGGCGAGTTCGATGCTGTGGTGGGTGTCGTTGGTGCCGATTCCGGCGACGACGTGGGCGCGGTCGCCCACGGCGTCGAGGACAGCTCGTACGAGCTGGTCTTTCTCCACGTCACTGGTGGTCGGGGACTCGCCGGTGGTGCCGTTGATGATCAGGCCGTCGTTGCCTGCGTCCACCAGGTGGGTGGCGAGCCGCTGCGCGCCGTCGAGGTCGAGCGCGCCGTCCGCCGTGAACGGCGTGACCATGGCGGTGAGGACCCGCCCGAAGGGGGTCTGCGGAGTGGAGATCGGAGCCATGGGTAACACGCTACTCGCTGCTCAGCGCGTGGTGTCCCCTTGGGGGACGTGACGTATGACGTGGACAGTGGAACCCGGCACTGCCTGCTCGGGGGTTCAAGCAGTGCCGGGTCCGTTTGATCAGCCTAGATGAACTTCTCGAAACGTCGCAATACGGACACCGAGTAAGGCTGACCGTACATCTGTGCCCTACGGGGCAACCCGTCCGTTCGCATTGAACGCGGCGTAGGTGAGCGGCATGAGCTTGGCCCAGTGCTCCTCCATCTTCTCGCCGACCATCTCGATCTCCCGCTGCGGGAAGGACGGGACCTTCGCCATGTCGTGCTGGGTGCGCAGGCCGAGGAAGTGCATGAGCGAGCGCGCGTTGCACGTCGCGTACATCGACGAGTACAGCCCGACGGGGAGGACCGAGCGGGCGACCTCGCGGGCGACGCCGGCTGCGAGCATCTCCTGGTACGCCTCGTACGACTGGTGGTACGAGTCCGTCATGACGCGTCCGGTGAGCTCCTGCTGGGCCTGGGTGCCCTCGACGAAGACGTACTTCCCGGGACGCCCCTCCTGGACGAGTTTGCGGGACTCGTCCGGGACGTAGAAGACGGGCTGCAGCTCCCGGTAGCGCCCCGACTCCTCGTTGTACGACCAGCCGACGCGGTGGCGCATGAACTCGCGGAAGACGAAGATCGGGGCGCTGATGAAGAACGTCATCGAGTTGTGCTCGAAGGGGCTGCCGTGGCGGTCCCGCATCAGATAGTTGATGAGCCCCTTCGAGCGCTCCGGGTCCTTGGAGATCTCCTCCAGGGACTGCTCGCCCGCGGTGGAGACCCGGGCCGCCCACAGCACGTCGGAGTCGCCGGCGGTGTGCTTCACCAGCTCGACGGTGACGTCGCTGCGGAAGCTGGGCTTGATGTCGGCGGGGATCTGGGTCACCGGCGGGGGTCCTTCCAGTTGCGTCGCTCGGGCGGCGCCCACTCTACGGCTCGCCACCGACAACGCCGGGATGCGCAGACCCGACGGGACCGGTGGAGACCAGACGGACCGGACGGGACCGGACGGGACCGACGGGTGCCTCCTATGATTCTTCGGTCAATTCGTTGGAATCGGGCACCTCATGGACGTTCTGTGCGTCTGTACCTGTAGCAGCGACCAGACACAGGACGCGCATCGCTCACCAGGCTCCAGGAGGCCCCCTTATGTTCCGCCGGCGAGAGGCCGTTCCGTTCGCATTCGTCGCCGAGGCCGATCGCTTCCGCAGTGACGTCACTCCGCCGCCCAGGGAGCGCCCGAGCCGGTCGCAGCTGCTGGGACGTACGCTGATCGGCCTGACCGTCGCGGCCGGGCTGGCCGGGTCGCTGCTCCTCGGGATGCCGGCGCTGGAGTCCCCGCAGGCGCCCTCGCACTCGAAGCAGTCCGAGGCCTCCGACGGCCGCTGACTCGTACGGGCCCCCTGGGGTGGTCCGTCCGGGACCGCCTCGGTAGCCTCACCAGGCACAGCCCATCGTGCTTGATGAGTGAGGATCAGCCGTGCCCCTGCCCTTTCTGACGGCCGACCGCGCCTTTGACGCCACGGCGGACGACGATGTCGCCCTGCCGTTCGACGACCATGATCAGTGGCGGCGGCCGTACCGTCCGGGATCCTGGCGGGTGGCGGCCGCGGCGCTGCTCCTGCTGCTCGCCTCGTTCGTGCTGATCGCCGCTGTGATCATCGCGTTTGCCGGGGCCGTACCGGGCGCGGGGCTGTGCTTCGGGCTCGCGTCGCTGATGATCGCGGCGGCGCTGCGGCTGTTGCGCATCGGCGCCTGGGTGAGCAGGCACGGTCTGCGGTGCGTGGGATTCTTCTCGACCAGCACCGTGGCCTGGGGGCAGGTCGCGGAGCTGCGCACGGTGCAGCAGCCGGTGCGCTGGCTGGGGCTGCCGCGGACGGTGCAGGGGCAGGCGCTCGTGCTCGTACGCGAGGTCGGTGAGCCGCTGACGCTGCTCACCGACCACAACGCGGACTTTCTGGCGCGGATAGAGGCGTTCGACCGCGCGGCGGACACGGTCGAGGCGTGGGGCGCGGAGTACGCGCCGGCGCTGCAGGCGAGCTCCTGACCGGGGCTTTCGCCCGAGGTCGTTATGCCGTGCCGTCGTGCAACGCGATCGCCTTCTGCATCGCCTTGCGGGCTCGAGGTGTGTCGCGTGCGTCGTGGTAGGCAACCGCCAGCCGGAACCAGCAGCGCCAGTCGTCGGGTGAGTCCTCGGTCTCCGCGCGGCGCTCGGCGAAGACGGCGTCCGCCGAGTCGCGGTCGATACGGCCGCCAGGAGTGCGGACCAGCTCGTCGACCGGCAGTCCGCCCTCGGCGTCCAGCTCGGCGGCCAGCGCATTGGCCTTCTTGACGAACTGAGTGTTCTTCCAGAGGAACCAGACCCCGATCACCGGCAGGATCAGCACCGCGGCACCGAATGCGACGGTGAGCGCGGTGCCCTGCTGGATCAGCATCACGCCCCGGCTGCCGACCAGGACGAAGTAGACGACCAGGACGGCAGCCGTGACGAAGTACGAGATTTTCGCGCGCATGGCAGGAACCGGTCTCAGCCGAGGTCGAGGAAGTGCTCGAGGCCGAAGGTGAGCCCCGGTGTGGTCACCACGCGGCGCACACCGAGCAGGATGCCGGGCATGAAGCTGCTGTGGTGCAGGGAGTCGTGGCGGATGGTGAGGGTCTCGCCCTCGCCGCCGAGCAGGACTTCCTGGTGGGCCAGCAGACCGCGGAGCCGTACGGCGTGCACCGGCACCCCGTCGACGTCCGCGCCGCGTGCGCCGTCCAGGGCGGTGACGGTGGCGTCGGGCTGCGGGGCGCAGCCGGCCTCGGCGCGGGCGGCCGCGATCAGCTGGGCGGTGCGCGTCGCGGTGCCGGAGGGGGCGTCTGCCTTGTTCGGGTGGTGCAGCTCGACGACCTCGACCGACTCGAAATAGCGCGCGGCCTGGGCGGCGAACTTCATCGTGAGCACGGCGCCGATCGAGAAGTTGGGCGCGATGAGCACGCCCGTCTCCGGGGAGGCGTCGAGCGAGGTGCGCAGATGCGCGAGGCGCTCGTCCGTCCAGCCTGTCGTGCCCACCACGGCGTGGATGCCGTGGCGTACGCAGAAGTCGAGATTGCCCATCACCGAGGCGGGCGTGGTCAGTTCGACCGCGACCTGGGCGCCGGTCTCGGCGAGGGTCTCCAGCTTGTCGCCCCGGCCGAGCGCGGCGACGAGTTCCATGTCATCGGCGGCCTCGACGGCCCGTACCGCTTCGGAGCCGATACGGCCCTTGGCACCGAGGACGGCCACGCGCAACTTGCTCATATTGCGTTCGCTCTCTACGAGACGGATTCGTGCAGGCGGTCGGCTTGCTTGTCCTTCAGCGGGCCGATCACCGACAGCGAGGGGCGCTGTCCCAGTACGTCGCGGGCGACCGCGCGTACGTCGTCCGGGGTGACCGCGGCTATGTTCGCCAGCATGTCGTCGACCGACATCTGGTCGCCCCAGCACAGCTCGCTCTTGCCGATGCGATTCATCAGCGCGCCGGTGTCCTCGAGGCCGAGGACGGTCGAGCCGGAGAGCTGGCCGATGGCGCGGTCGATCTCGTCGTCCGGCAGTCCCTCGCCCGCGACCCGGTCGAGCTCTCCGCGGCAGATCTTCAGCACGTCGTGGACCTGGCTGGGCCGGCAGCCCGCGTAGACGCCGAAGAGCCCGCAGTCGGCGAAGCCCGAGGTGTACGAGTACACGCTGTAGGCGAGGCCGCGCTTCTCGCGGACCTCCTGGAACAGGCGCGACGACATGCCGCCGCCGAGTGCCGTGTTCAGTACGCCGAGGGCCCACCGGCGGTCGTCCGTGCGAGGGAGGCCCGGCATGCCGAGGACGACATGGGCCTGCTCGGTCCTGCGGCCCACCATCTCGACCCGGCCGGCGGTCCTGATCGTCCGGTGGCCGTCGCGCGGGGCGACGGGCGTGGCGTCCGTACGGGACAGGGCGCCGGCCTTGTCGAAGGCCTTGCGGACCTGGCGTACGACGGTGGCGTGGTCGATGTTGCCCGCGGCCGCGACGACCAGGTGCGTCGGGTCGTAGTGCTTCTTGTAGAAGCGGGCGATCTGCGAGCGGTTCAGCGCGTTGATGGTGTCGACGGTGCCGAGGACCGGGCGGCCGAGCGGGGTGTCGCCGAACATGGTGCGCGCGAAGAGGTCGTGGACGACGTCGCCCGGGTCGTCCTCGGTCATCGCGATCTCTTCGAGGATGACGCCGCGCTCGGCGTCGACGTCCTCGTCGAGGATCAGCGAGCCGGTGAGCATGTCGCACACGACGTCGATCGCCAGCGGCAGATCGGTGTCGAGCACGCGCGCGTAGTAACAGGTGTACTCCTTCGCCGTGAAGGCGTTCATCTCGCCGCCGACCGCGTCGATCGCGGCGGAGATGTCGAGGGCGGAGCGCTTGTGCGTGCCCTTGAAGAGGAGGTGCTCCAGATAGTGCGTCGCGCCGTTCAGCGAGGGGGTCTCGTCGCGGGAGCCGACGTGCGCCCAGATGCCGAAGGTGGCGGAGCGGACGGACGGCAGTGTCTCGGTGACGATGCGCAGACCACCGGGGAGGGTGGTCTTGCGGACCGTGCCGATGCCGTGCTCGCCCTGGAGAAGCGTTTGGGTACGGGCGACGGCCCGCGCCTCCGAAGAGGTGCGGGCCGTCGTCCTGGAACTACGGGACGTCACTTGTCGGTGTCGTCCTTCGCGTCGTCGGCAGCGTCCTCGTCCGCCATCACGGGGATGAGGGAGAGCTTGCCGCGCTGGTCGATCTCGGCGATCTCGACCTGCACCTTGGAGCCGACCGCGAGCACGTCCTCGACGTTCTCCACGCGCTTGCCACCGGCGAGCTTGCGGATCTGCGAGATGTGCAGCAGGCCGTCCTTGCCCGGGAGCAGCGAGACGAACGCACCGAAGGTGGTGGTCTTGACGACCGTGCCCAGGTAGCGCTCGCCGACCTCCGGCATGGTCGGGTTGGCGATGCCGTTGATCGTGGCGCGGGCGGCCTCGGCGGCCGGGCCGTCGGCGGCACCGATGTAGATGGTGCCGTCGTCCTCGATCGTGATCTCGGCGCCGGTGTCCTCCTGGATCTGGTTGATCATCTTGCCCTTGGGGCCGATGACCTCGCCGATCTTGTCCACGGGGATCTTGACGGTGATGATCCGCGGGGCGTTCGGGGACATCTCGTCCGGGGTGTCGATCGCTTCCATCATCACGTCGAGGATGTGGAGGCGGGCGTCGCGGGCCTGCTTGAGGGCCGCGGCCAGGACGGAGGCCGGGATGCCGTCCAGCTTGGTGTCGAGCTGGAGGGCGGTGACGAACTCCTTCGTACCGGCGACCTTGAAGTCCATGTCGCCGAAGGCGTCCTCCGCACCGAGGATGTCGGTGAGGGCGACGTAGTGCGTCTGGCCGTCGATCTCCTGGGAGATCAGACCCATGGCGATACCGGCGACGGGGGCCTTCAGCGGCACACCGGCGTTCAGCAGCGACATGGTGGAGGCGCAGACCGAGCCCATGGACGTCGAGCCGTTGGAGCCGAGGGCCTCGGACACCTGGCGGATCGCGTACGGGAACTCCTCGCGCGTCGGCAGCACCGGCACGATGGCGCGCTCGGCGAGGGCGCCGTGGCCGATCTCGCGGCGCTTCGGCGAACCGACGCGGCCGGTCTCACCGACGGAGTACGGCGGGAAGTTGTAGTTGTGCATGTAGCGCTTGCGGGTCACCGGGGAAAGGGTGTCCAGCTGCTGCTCCATGCGGAGCATGTTCAGGGTGGTGACGCCCAGGATCTGGGTCTCGCCACGCTCGAACAGGGCCGAGCCGTGCACGCGCGGGATGGCCTCGACCTCGGCGGCGAGCGTACGGATGTCCGTGACGCCACGGCCGTCGATGCGCTTCTTCTCCTTGATGACGCGCTCACGGACCAGGGACTTGGTCAGCGAGCGGTACGCGGCGGAGATCTCCTTCTCGCGGCCCTCGAACTGCGGGAGCAGCTTCTCGGCGGCCAGACCCTTGACGCGGTCCAGCTCGGCCTCGCGGTCCTGCTTGCCCGCGATGGTCAGCGCCTGCGAGAGCTCGTCCTTGACGGCGGCGGTGAGCGCCTCCAGGACGTCGTCCTGGTAGTCGAGGAAGACCGGGAACTCGCCGGTCGGCTTGGCGGCCTTGGCTGCGAGGTCCGCCTGGGCCTTGCAGAGGACCTTGATGAAGGGCTTCGCGGCCTCGAGACCGGAGGCGACGATCTCCTCGGTCGGCGCCTCGGCGCCGCCCTTGACCAGCTCGATGGTCTTCTCGGTGGCCTCGGCCTCGACCATCATGATCGCGACGTCGCCGTCCTCCAGGACGCGGCCCGCGACCACCATGTCGAAGACGGCGTCCTCGAGCTCGGTGTGGGTCGGGAAGGCCACCCACTGGCCCTTGATCAGCGCGACACGGGTGCCGCCGATCGGGCCGGAGAAGGGCAGGCCGGCCAGCTGCGTGGAGCAGGAGGCGGCGTTGATCGCGACCACGTCGTACAGGTGGTCGGGGTTGAGCGCCATGATCGTCTCGACGATCTGGATCTCGTTGCGCAGGCCCTTCCTGAAGGACGGGCGCAGCGGGCGGTCGATCAGGCGACAGGTGAGGACCGCGTCCTCGGACGGGCGGCCCTCACGGCGGAAGAACGAGCCGGGGATCTTGCCCGCGGCGTACATCCGCTCCTCGACGTCGACCGTCAGAGGGAAGAAGTCCAGCTGGTCCTTGGGGGTCTTGGACGCGGTGGTGGCCGACAGCACCATGGTGTCGTCGTCCAGGTACGCAACGGCGGAGCCGGCGGCCTGCTTGGCCAGGCGGCCCGTCTCGAAGCGGATGGTGCGGGTGCCGAAGGAACCGTTGTCGATCACGGCTTCGGCGTAGTGGGTCTCGTTCTCCACCAGCGATATCTCCTCGTCTGCGTCTCCCCGCCCGTGTGGCGTGGGGGACGGTGGCGGAGAAGCGCGCCTTGCGTGCGGGCCGGTCTTCGATCGAAGCACCCGGGTGATGTGTCCCGGGGGCCACTACCGAGGACCGGCGGCGGAGGGGCGCTCCTCCTCTTCGTTATTGCGTTTTCAGGTACTGCTTCGGTACTGCGTTATTGCGTTGTGCTGTGCGACCAGATTACTGACGTTTCCGGCAGGTCCGCACGTACAGCAAAAGGGAGCGGCCCCCTCAGAGTGGGAACCGCTCCCTTCACGGCGTCTTACTTCGCGCCCGCCGCACCGCGACGGATGCCGAGGCGGTCGACCAGCGTACGGAAGCGCTGGATGTCCTTCTTGGCCAGGTACTGCAGCAGTCGGCGGCGCTGGCCGACCAGGATCAGCAGACCACGGCGGGAGTGGTGGTCGTGCTTGTGGGTCTTGAGGTGCTCGGTCAGGTCCGAGATGCGGCGGGAGAGCATCGCGACCTGGACCTCGGGGGAGCCGGTGTCGCCCTCCTTGGTGCCGAACTCGGCCATGATCTGCTTCTTCGTAGCGGCGTCGAGAGACACTCGGTACTCCTCTTTGGTGTTCGATGCGCCTGCGAGTGCCCCTGGTCTTGATCTCAGGGGAGCTTCCGTTACTCGGAGGCGAAGGCACGATGGGCGCTGCTCCCAGCTGCGCAGAGGCGAGGCTGAGGGCGCGTACACAAACGGCCGTCACACAGCGTACCAGTCCTCCTGACCGGCCCCGCACCGGCCCGCACCGACTCCGGGCCTAGCTGGTCAGCGAGCGCGCCGCGTCGAAGACGTCCAGGACGGCCAGGCAGAGCGGGACCAGGGAGAGGAGCACCGCGCCCTCGGCGAGGTCGAGCAGCCGGCCCCAGAAGGGCGAGAGGCCCTTCTTCGGAATGACCAGGCCGATCGCGGTGAACAGCGCGGCTCCGGCGGCGACGGCCGCGGTGAGCCAGATCGTACGGATGTCGAGGCCGCCGCGGTCCCCGAAGATCAGCAGGTCCTTGACCAGGTCGGTCGGCGGGTTCAGGGAGAGGCCCAGGACGAGCAGGGCGATCGCGGCGGTGCCCGCGACCATGACGCAGGCGACCTGCGAGGTGTAGCGGAAGAGGCGGGCGCGCAGCAGCATGGCCAGGCCGGCGGCCAGGGCCAGGAACTGGCCCCAGACATTGCCGGCGAAGCCGAGGACGGCCGCGGAGCCGACCACGACCGCGGCACAGCCGCCGACCAGGCCGAGCAGCATCTCGTGGCCGCGGCGGGCCTGCAGCGCGATGCGCTCCGCGTCGACGGGCTGGGCCTCCGGGGTCTCGTGCGGGTCGGCGTGGAAGTCGTCGTCGGTCGCACTGCGTGGCGAGGCGTACCCGATGGGCAGCCGGGCGAAGCGGGCCGAGAGGCCGGGCAGGAAGGCCACCAGGGCGATGGCGGCGGGGGCGCAGACCGCGGCGGTCGCGGTCGCCGACGCCTCGGCGAGGATCGCGGCGAAGGTGGCGAGGGTGCCGACGGTGGCCAGGAAGGTGGCCGCGACGAACGGGGCGTCGCCGCTCGGGGTGAGGACGACCAGGGCGACCGAGGCGACCAGCACGGTCACGCAGCCGAGCAGGAACTGCAGCCGGCCGGGTCCGTGTCCCGCCGCCGGGCCGATGATCCCGGACCCGGCGATGAGCAGCAGCGGGAGCGCGCCGAGGCCGAGGGCGACGGCGGTGGCCCGGTCGGAGTAGACCCGGGCGCGTACGCCGGCGAAGGCGGTCAGCAGCACACCGGCGGCGCCTGCGACGACGCCGGGCAGGCTGTGCATGTCGTGGCGGACCGGGTCGGCGAACCAGAGCACGAAGCCCATGAGGACGAGCAGCAGCACTCCGCCGACGAGTCCGGCACCGCGCAGCAGGTCGTCGCTCCACAGATGGCGGTCGCGGGTGACGGCCGCGGCGACGGCGTCGGCCACGTCGTCGAAGACCGCGGGCGGCAGCGACTGGGCGAACGGACGGAGGCTGAGCACCTCTCCGTCGAGCACCTGCTGGGCGGCGAGCGTACGAGCGCCGTCGAGGACGGTGCCGTCGCGGCGAACCAGGTGGTACCCGGTGGGAGTTCCGGCGGACTGCGTCTGGCCGGTGAGCCGCAGGATCTCCGGGTAGACGTCGGCGACGGCGATGTCCTCCGGGAGGGCGACGTCGATCCGGCTGTCGGGCGCCACGACAGTGACGCGGCAGAAGCCGGTCGCTGCGGTCGTACTCACGTGTCTGGACCCCCTGAAAGGCGATGGCGCACAGGCTGATTCGCGGTTGCGCACGGTGCGCGGACACCCTACCGGGACGTGGTGTCATCACCTGCAAGTAGGATCACCGTCGCGCGGAGGGAAGTCCGCGAAGCAAAGGCAGCCACGGGGGCGCCGGTGCGGATTCCGGCATCGTCAGACCTCCGGCTTCCGTCCGTACCGAGGGATTGATGTTCCGGTGAGCCAGATCGTCGTCAAACGCCCGCCGCGCTCCCTTCCGCCCGAAGTGCCCAGCGAGGAACTGACGCTGGAGTCCCCGCCGGAGCTGCCGCGGGGTCAGCAGGAGTCCATGCTGATGCAGCTTCTGCCGATGCTCGGCATGGGCTCGTCGGTGGTGTTCTTCTTCATGCCGAACGCCCATCCGTTCATGCGGATCATGGGCGTGCTGATGCTGGTGTCGACGTTCGCGATGGCTGTCGCCCAACTCGTCCGGTTCCGCAAGGGTGCGCAGGGGCAAATTGCCGATGTCCGGCGCGACTACGTCAAATACCTCGCGCAGACTCGGCGTACGGTCCGCAGGACCGCGCGGGCGCAGCGCGACGCGCAGTTGTATCTGCACCCCTCCCCCGAGCAGCTGTGGTCGGTGGTGGCCGAGGGCTCGCGGGTGTGGGAACGGCGGGTCGGCGACAAGGACTTCGGGCAGGTACGGATCGGGATCGGAGCGCAGCAGCTGTCGACTCCGCTGATCGCGCCGGACACGGCGCCGGTGGACGAGCTGGAGCCGCTGTGCGCGGGGGCGATGCAGCAGTTCCTGGCGGTGCACGGCTCGCTGGACGGGCTGCCGATGGCCGTGTCGATGCGGGCGTTCTACCACGTGACGGTGTCCGGCGAGCCGGAGTCGGCGCGGTCGATGGCCCGTGCGCTGGTGTCGCAGCTGGTGACGCTGCACTCCCCCGAGGATCTGATGGTCGCGGTGGTGGCGGCGCCCGGCGCGGTGGCGCGCTGGGACTGGACGAAGTGGCTGCCGCACACGCAGGTGCTCGGGCAGGTCGACGGGGCCGGTACGAAGCGGCTGTTCGGCGACGACCTGGGCGAGCTGGAGCAGCTGCTGCGCAGCAGGCTGGACGGGCGGCCGCGGTTCGGCCGGGACAGCCAGCCGGTCCTCGACCAGCCGCACATCGTCGTCGTGCTCGACGGCGGGATGGTGCCGCCGGACTCGCTGTTCGCGGCGGCCGAAGGGCTCCAGGGCGTCACCATCGTCGAGGTCGTCCCCGGTGAGCTGGACGAGCCGCGGGGCGGGCTCTCGATCGTCGTACGGCCCGGGCGGCTTCGGCTGGAGTCGGGCGCCGGTTTCGCCTACGAGGGTGTGCCGGACGGGATGTCGCTGCCGGCCGCCGAGGCGCTGGCGCGGCAGCTGGCGCCGCTGCGGATGGGCGGGGGCGACGACGACGAACCGCTGCTCGCCAACCTGGACTTCACGGATCTGCTGAACCTGGGCGACGCGGCGTCGGTGGATGTGACGCGCACGTGGCGGCCGCGGTCTACGGCGGAGCGGCTTCGGGTGCCGATCGGTGTCGGCGAGGACGGCCAGCCGGTGATGCTGGACCTGAAGGAGGCCGCGCAGGAGGGCATGGGCCCGCACGGCCTGTGCGTGGGCGCGACCGGTTCCGGCAAGTCCGAGCTGCTGCGCACGCTGGTGCTCGGCCTTGCGGTGACGCACTCGTCCGAGACGCTGAACTTCGTGCTCGCGGACTTCAAGGGCGGTGCGACCTTCGCCGGCATGTCGCAGATGCCGCACGTGGCCGCGGTCATCACCAACCTCGCGGACGATCTGACACTGGTCGACCGCATGGGCGACGCGATCCGCGGTGAGCTGCAGCGCCGCCAGGAGCTGCTGCGCTCGGCGGGCAACTACGCCAACATCCACGACTACGAGAAGGCGCGCGCCGCCGGTGCGCCGCTGGAGCCGCTGGCCTCGCTGGTCCTGGTCATCGACGAGTTCTCCGAACTGCTCACCGCCAAGCCGGACTTCATCGACATGTTCATCCAGATCGGCCGCATCGGCCGTTCGCTGGGTGTGCATCTGCTGCTCGCCTCGCAGCGCCTGGAGGAGGGCAAGCTGCGCGGCCTGGACACGTATCTCTCGTACCGGATCGGTCTGCGGACGTTCTCGGCGGCCGAATCGCGTACGGCGATCGGTGTGCCGGACGCGTACCACCTGCCGTCGGTGCCGGGCTCGGGCTATCTGAAGTTCGGCACGGAGGAGATGACCCGCTTCAAGGCGGCGTACGTGTCCGGTACGTACCGCACGGGCGGGCCGCAGCTCTCCGCCGACCACCTGCCGATCGAGCGGCGGCCCGCAGTCTTCACCGCGGTGCCGGTCCCGGTCGTGTACGCGGCGCCCGACCCGGCCTACCTCGCCGCCTCGCGAGACAGTGAGGACGACGCGCTCGCGGACACCGTGCTCGATGTGATCGTGCGCCGGCTGGAGGGGCAGGGCGTTCCCGCGCACCAGGTGTGGCTGCCGCCACTGGACCAGGCGCCGCCGCTCGACCAGTTGCTGCCGGGGCTCGCGCAGACGGCGGACCGCGGGCTGACGGCGACCGAGTACACGCGCCCGGGCGGTCTGGTCGTGCCGCTCGGTCTGATCGACAAGCCGTTCGAGCAGCGGCGCGAGGTGCTGTACCGGGACTTCTCGGGTGCGGCGGGCCACATGATGGTGGTCGGCGGTCCGCAGTCCGGCAAGTCGACGATGATGCGCACGCTGATCTCGTCGTTCGCGCTCACCCACACCCCGCACGAAGTGCAGTTCTACGCACTGGACTTCGGTGGTGGCGGTCTCTCCTCGCTCGCGGACCTGCCGCATGTGGGCGGGGTCGCGTCCCGGCTGGACCCGGAGCGGGTGCGGCGTACGGTCGCGGAGGTCGCGGGCGTGCTGAACCGGCGCGAGGAGTTCTTCCGCTCGCACAGCATCGACTCCATCGCCACGTACCGGCGCAAGCGGGCCGCGGGTGAACTGCCCGGCGAGGCCTGGGGCGATGTCTTCCTGGTCATCGACGGCTGGGGCGGCTTCAAGAACGACTACGACATGCTCGAGCCCGTCGTCGCGGACATCGCGGCGCGCGGTCTCGGATACGGCATCCATGTCGTCATCACCGCCGCGCGCTACATGGAGGTGCGCGCGGCGCTCAAGGACCAGATGCTGGGGCGTCTCGAACTGCGCCTCGGTGACGTCATGGACTCCGAGTTCGACCGCAAGGTCGCGGCGAACGTGCCGGCGGGCGTGCCCGGCCGTGGCCAGGTGCCGGAGAAGCTGCACTTCATGGGGGCGCTTCCGAGGATCGACGGTTCGAGCAGCTCGGTCGATCTCGCGGACGGCACGACGGCGTTCGTGCAGGCCGTGAAGGGAAGCTGGTCGGGCGCTGCGGCCCCGGGCGTACGGCTGCTGCCGCGCATGCTCCGCGCGGACCAGCTGCCCAAGGGCTTCGAGTTCCCGCAGCACGGCATCGCGATCGGTATCGACGAGACCAACCTGGAGCCGGTGTTCGTCGACTTCGAGTCCGACCCGTTCTTCATGATCTTCGGCGAGAGCGAGTCCGGTAAGACCGGTCTGCTGCGACTCATCGCCAAGCAGATCTCCGAGCGGTACACCCCCGAGCAGGCCCGGATCGTCGTCGGCGACTACCGGCGCACGATGCTGGAGGCCGTGCCGTCGTCACATCTGCTGGAGTACGCGCCGATGGCGTCCGCCATGCAGATGCACATGGACGCGATCAACACGGTGATGACGAAGCGCGCCCCGAAGCCGGACATCACCCCTCAGCAGCTGCGCGACCGCAGCTGGTGGAACGGCCCGCAACTGTTCGTGCTCATCGACGACTACGAGCTCGTCGCGACCAACTCCGGCAACCCGATGCAGGTGCTCGTGGAGAACCTGCCCTTCGCGCGCGACGTCGGCATCCGCTTCATCGTCGCGCGGAACGCGGCGGGCGCCTCGCGTGCGCTCTACGAGCCGTTCATGCAGCGCATGAAGGAGCTGGGCGCCCAGGGCGTGATCCTCTCCGGCGACCCGGGCGAGGGCGACATCATGGGCCATGTCCGGGCCCGCCCGATGCCTCCGGGCCGCGGCACGTTCGTGTCGCGGAAGCGGGGGACGCCGCTGGTGCAGCTGGGGTGGCTGGCGGACCGGTAGGGAGCGGGGTGCCGGACGCCTCCGCGATCGCGGAGGCCAGGGAAGCGGTCCTGGAGCGGCTCGCCCACTTCCGCATCACTGCTGTCCTGGGGGCGATCCACGCCCCCGGGCGCTGATCCGGCGCGGCGCACCGACCGGAGGGGACGGGAGTCCGGGGGGCTCCTCCTCACCGGCTTCCGGTCGGAGAGGGGCATCGGGGTGGTGGACAGCTCTGCGGCGCCGCTCACCGATCTCCACGAGGTGGCTGCGGCGCGCTTTCACCCGATCCGGTACCGGTGATCACCGCTCGCCCGAGGTGCAGGGCCCAGTAGGGTGAACCGGTAGCTCGTTCGCACGACCCGGATTGACCCGGAAGGGACCGCACCCATGACCGACGCAGCTGACAAGGAACGTCAGAAGGAAGAGCTGTACGCGCTCGACATCTCGGGCGTCGAGTGGCACGGTGCGCCGGGGACGAGCCCGGACGAGGAGCGGGTGGAGATCGCCTACCTGCCCGGCGGAGCGGTGGCGATGCGGTCGTCGCTCGATCCGGAGACGGTGCTGCGGTACACGGAGGCCGAGTGGCGTGCGTTCGTCCTGGGCGCGCGGGACGGCGAGTTCGACCTCATGTAGGTCACGTCCGGACATACGAATGGGGGTGCCCGCCGAGCTCGGCCTCCGTGTACCGTAGCACCGTCTCCGGATCGAGCGACGACCGCATCGCC
>NZ_JBSFHO010000009.1:0-192710 GCF_053597075.1 Streptomyces sp. NPDC001514 | reverse complement strand
GCGCGCGGGACGCCGCGTACGACCTCGTGTTGATCACGCCCGGCCAACCGAAGGGGGGGGCCCGCCGAGCTCGGCGGGCACCCCCATTCGTATGTCCGGGCGGACGTCTCAGTCCATCAGCATGCGGAAGCGCGCCGCGTTGCCCTTGTCGGTGTCCCGGTAGCCGATGACGGACTCGTCGAGCAGCTGGGCGATGCGGGTCAGGTCCTGGTTCATGCCCGCCATGTCCTTCGTGAGGATGTCCTGGCTCTCGCGGTAGGCCAGCTTGGCCTCACCGTCCCAGTTCTCGGCGACGCGGTTGACCTGGGTCATCAGGTCCTGGAGCTTCTGGGAGAGCTCCGATGCGGTGAGACGGACGTCGCCGGCCGCCTGGGTCACCGTGTCGTAATTGACGGCAGTGGTCATTGCCTTGCTCCTAAGTGCCTACGAGTGCCTACGTGGCGGAATTCAGCGGAGGTTGGGGATCTGTCGGCGGTCGGCCGCTCAGGCCATGCCGAGGATCGCGCTCTGACCGGAAGGCGAGTCGTCCATCTTCCGGAAGGCCGCGATACGGTCCTCTTCCTGCTGCGTGAAGCCGTCGGCGCTCATCCGCATGATCTCCTCGAGCTTGACCAGCTGGAGACGCATGCTCTTCAGGCGCTGGTTCACATTGAACTGCACCCGGTCGTACTCCTGGCTGGCCGCACCCTGCCAGCCCGCCTGGATGCGGTCCACGACGCCGTTGAGGGACGTGATGCGAGCCTGCAGCTCGTCGTGGAACTCCTGGATCCGGTTGGCAAGGCCAATCTGATCATCACTGGTTACATTCAGGTCTTTCGACACCTCTTGCCCCTTCTTCCTCATATACAGCGGACGGGAAGCCCTCGATGCCGCCCCCGTGCTGGGTCACTCTCGTGATCCCGTCCGATCACTTTAGTCACTGGGTAGGACAGTTCCAACTGCAAAGCCCGGCAAGGAGACTTGACTCACCGGATCCGCCTGCGGCGGCTGTCCCGCACCACCGTCGCGGCGCCCGCGACCACCGCGACCAGCACGCCTCCGGCTCCGAGCGCGTACGTCGCGTAGCGCTCGTCGCGCTCCTGCGGGGTCTCGGAGAGCGCGAGGTGCGCCGGTTCGGGGGCCGGTGGCTTCGGCGGGCCCGGGTCCGGGGTCGGGGCCTCCGGCGGGCCTGCGTCGCCGTCCAGAGCGCGTACGGGATCGACGACGCCCCAACCGACGAAGTTGTCACGGCCGTTGATGGCGCGCTCGGCGGTCTGCTCGATCTGGGCGACGACCTGGTGCGCCTTCCACTTCGGGTACTTGGCCCGCAACAGGGCGGCGACACCGGCGATGTACGGGGCCGAGAAGCTCGTACCGTTGTCGACGCACTGGCCGCCGCCGGGGACGGTGGAGACGATGTCGACACCGGGCGCCGCGACCCCCACGAACTCGCCGGCCTGCGAGAACGCCGCACGTTCGTTGTTGCGGTCGGAGGAGGCGACGGCGAGTACGCCGTCGAAGGCGGCCGGATAGGTGTTCTTGAGCTTGCCGTCCATGCCGTCGTTGCCTGCGGACGCGACGACGACGATGTCCTGCGCGATCGCCCGCGCCACCGCCCGGCCGAGGTCCGACTGCGGGGTGAGCGCCTGCGTCGTGTCCTGCGAGATGTTGATGACGTCGGCCTTCTTGGCGATGGCGTGGTCGATCGCCGCGGCCATCGTGTTGGACTTACCGCTGTTCTTCTCGTCGTTCTGGCGGATCGGGATGATCGTGGCCTCGGGGGCGAGCCCGACGAAGCCGGTTCCCTTGCCGGGGCGGGCGGCGATGATGCCGGCGACCTTGGTGCCATGGCCGACCTCGTCGACCGTGCCGTCGGTCTTCCCCCGGTTGCTGTCCCGATCGTCCTTCTCGGGCTTGAGGAAGTCCTTGCCCGCGGATGCGTCGACGGCCGGCTTGAGCTGGGGGTTGACGTCGTCGACACCGGTGTCGATGACGGCGACACGGACGCCCTTGCCCTTGGTGTCCTGCCACAGCTCGTCGAGGAGCACCCGCTGGAGCGACCAGGGGATGCTCGCGATCTGCTTCTTCATCGGGAAGGTGCACTCGCCACTGCCGTCGATGCCGAGGCCGGGGCCGGGGCGGGCGGGGAGCGCGTCCGCGTGCGCGGCCGGGGGCGCGGCGACCAGGCCGGTGAGGGCAGCGGCGGCCAGCAGAGCGCTCGTACGGTACGTCACTGGCGTACCCCTCACGAACCCTGCGGCTGGCGCGCGCTGTTGGTGTCCAGACGGGGGCCCTTGGACAGGAACTCCGACCACGTGATCGGTACGAGCGTAGGAGTGACCTTCTCGTAGCCGAGGCGGATCTGCGCCTTGCTGGGCTCGGGACGGCCGTCCTGCTCCTTCTTCTGGCCACCGGCACCGATGTCGGAGCGGGCGGCGTCGCTGTCACCGTTCGCCTGGACCGCGTACCGCAGACCGGTGTCCGTCACGAGGAAGAGCGAGCCGTCGGGGCTCGTCTGCTTGCCCTGGACCTGGGTGTAGAGCAGGCCGCTGCCCGGAGTGACGTACGTGCTGGTGCCGCCCGCGGTCATCTCGGCGGGGTACGCGGTGCCCGCCCAGGTGGACAGGGTCGTACGCCCCTTGCCGTCGACACTGCGCAGCACACTGCAGACGGTGTCGCGCGCGCCCGCGCCGCCCGTGGAGTTGACCTGTTCGGACCGCTTCGAAGGCCATCGCAGGTCAGCGCCGAAGGCCTCGGACTCCGGCTCGAACGAGGCCGCGTCCACGGTCGCCGCCCTGCCGCCCATGTCGAGGCGGTCGGTCTGCGGGGAGTTGATGAGCAGCCAGGCGGTGAAGTCCGAGACCGGCTGCACCTTCCCGGGCAGCACGACGTAGTGCTGCGGGCCGGAGCCCGTCTGTGCCTGGAGGACCATGCCGACCCGGTCCTCGGTCTCGGTGAGGCCGCCGCCGATACCCGCGCTCGTGCCGACCGCTCCGCGGATCTCGGGGAAGTCGACGGGGCTGCCGTCGTGGAGCGTGGCCAGCCAGTCGTCGGTGACGGGCTGCGGCTCCTGGCTGCCGACGAGGGCGCGGGTGAGGATCGCGGCGTCCGAATCCTTGCCGCGCACCAGGTACTTGGTGCCGCCCGCGTCCACGAGATAGCGGGCGCCGTTCTGCCCCTTGACGTACAGCACCTGACCGCCGGTCAGCCGCTGCTTGCCCTCGGTCCTGGACAGATCGCGCTCGGCGAGGACGAACGTCGCCTTCTGTACGCTGGCGCCCTTGCCGCCGCCGGGCTGTTCGCAGACGGCCCACCGCTTGGGCTTGGCCGCCTCCGTGTCGCTGGGCAGGCGGTCGGGGGCGTACGGAATGCCGAGGATCGGGCCGCGCGGGGGGTTGCCCGCGTCGAGTACGTCATCGCTGACCTGGATGACCGCGAACTCCTGCGGATTGAGCAGCAGGCGGGCGGAGGCCAGGTTCAGCACCGGGTGCAGCAGCTTCTTCTTGCCGGTGGTGAGCACCACGTAACGGGTCGTCGATTCCTTGCCGACGATCACCTTGGTACCCGGCTTGTCCCAGTCCTTGGGGGCCTTGGGCTTGAACATGCCCCAGGCGCCGAAGCCGGCCAGGATCAGCGCGCCGACGACGAGGCTCGGGACGACGGCGCGCAACGGGCGCGGCGCCCCTTCCTCCGTACCGGTGGGTGAGGGTTGGAGGAATGCGGCCACCGTGCGCTTCTTCGCAAAGGTGTACGCGTTGAGCTCATCCCGCCGTGATGCCATGAGTCCCCATTGGTCGAAAAGCCGCAGTCCTCGCCGCGGGCCGGGAGCGAGTACTCCCGGGAAGCCGATTGTCGGACCGGCCCCCTACTATGCCTGTTGATCGAGGGCGCCTGTGGGGCGGGTAGGGTGATGCCGCCGCCAATGCCCTGGCAGGCCAGGGTGATCGGGATGAATTGGGGGGTTTCTCCATCATGGCTTCCGCGACGCGAACGCGGGCGGCCGCGGCCGCGCCGTCCACCGCGCCTCCCTCTGCTCCGACCCCCGGACCGCCCCGGCGGTCGCGGTCCGACGCACCGTCGGCAGGGGATCGGGGGACGGCCGCGCCGCGGCTCAAGGCCCGTACGGGACACTTCGGTTCGTTCCGACTGCAACAGCTTGTACTGATCGAGTGCGCGGCCGCGCTGCTCCTCGTCGCCTGGGTGACCGAGCCGCTGCTGCTCGTGCCGGCCGGTGTGGTGGCCGCGCTGCTGGTGCTGCTGGCCGTGCTCCGCAGGCACCGGCGCTCGCTGCCCGAGTGGCTCTCGACGGTGATGGCGCTGCGGGCACGGACGCGCAGGGCGGCCTCGCTGGTCCTGCCGCCCGACACGGAGCCGGGGCTCGCGCACGCCGTCGAGTGCGACCCGGCCCTGCGCACGTATTCGTACAGCGACCGCGACCGGCGCCCGGTCGGAATGATCGGTGACGGCACGTTCCTGACGGCAGTCCTGCAGGTCGAGTCGGACGCGACGGCGTTGCGCCCGGACCGTGGTGCACGGCCGCTGCCCGTGCGTCTCGTGAGGGACGTGCTGGACGTCGACGGCATCCGTCTGGAGTCTGCGCAGATCGTGCAGCACACCCAGCCCGCCCCCGCGCCGCATCTGCCGCAGCAGTCGGTGGCCGCGCGCAACTACGCGCCGCTGCAGGCGCAGACGGGCGCGCCCGCGCTCCGAATCACCTGGATCGCGCTCAAACTCGACCCGGAGCTCTGCCCCGAGGCGGTCGAGGCACGCGGCGGCGGGCTGGTGGGCGCGCAGAAATGCGTGGTGCGGGCGGCGGATCAGCTGGCGAGCCGGCTCGCCGGGGCCGGGTTCGGCGCGACCGTGCTGACCGAGCAGGAGCTCGTCGCGGCCATCGCGACCTCCACGTGCGCCAACCCCCTGGCGATAGCGCAGGCGAGCCGGGCCGAGGTGCCGGGGCGGCGCACCGAGGAGACGTCGCGGACGTGGCGCTGCGACGACCGCAGGCACACGACGTACTGGGTCGGGCGATGGCCGCAGCTGAGCGGGGGCAGCGCCTCGGGAGGCGCGTCGATGCCTCAGCTCGTCGCGCTGCTCACGTCACTGCCCGCGCTCGCCACGACCTTCAGCCTGACGCTGGGGCGCGGCGACCGGCAGGAGGTGACGGTGACCGGACATGTGCGGATCACCGGGCGCAGCGACGAGGAGCTGGTGAGTGCCCGTCATGAACTGGAGCGCGCGGCGCGCGGGGTGAAGACCGGACTGGTCCGGCTGGACCGTGAACAGCTGCCGGGGATGCTGGCCACGCTGCCGCTGGGGGGTGCGCGCTGATGTCGATGCCGTCTTATGGGGCGCCCGTTGCCGGGACGCCGGGTGCCGGCATGCCGGCAGCTGGTGGGCCCGCCACTGGGACGCCGGCTGCTGGTGTGCCGTATTCCGCGGTGCCGTCCGCTGCGCCCTCCGTACGCAGCGGGCGTGGTGCGCAGCCGTCCGGGCGCGGCGGCAGGCCGAGGATCGGGTTCGGGCTGATCGGGCCGCGCCGCGACCGGCACGCCGTTGCGCTGGAGCAACTGGACGCCCTGGCCCTGCCGGTCGGCGACGACGGCATGGTGATCGGCGTGGACGCCGAGGGCCGGCCCGCGGTGCTCGGCATCAACCGGCCCACGCCGTACGACGTCACCCTGATCGGTGGCCTGTGGACGGCGCAGGTCATGGCGCTGCGCGCGGCCGCGACGGGTGCACGGATCGCCGTCGAGACGGGCCGGGCCCCGGCCTGGGCGAGTCTCGCGCAGGCGGCGGGCGGTGGGCAGCCGTGCATCACGCTGCACGACGTGGGCCGGGTGCCGCCGCAGGGCGCTTCGGCCGTCAGCCCCGTCGTCGTCGTGCGCGACTGCGGAATGCGGCCGCCGCGCGGACGGGTGGTGTCGGGCCCCTGGCAATCGGTGGTGACACTGCTGCCGTATCTCAGCCCGGTGGCACCGGGGCTGATGGAGAAGTCGACCCTCGTCGGCATCCAGCGGGTGTCCCCGGACGAGGCCGCGCAGATCGGCCGCATCATGAATCTGCCGCGAGGCGAGACGGAAGCGCTCTCCACTCTTGCCGATGGTGTGACGTTGTGGTGTACGACGCGTGACCGTCAGTTCGTCATGACGCAGGCGACGGATGCCGAGACCGGGCTGCTGGGCGCCGCGCGCCGCATGGACTGACGCAGATCCGTGCGGATTTGACCGGTTCAGCCCTCACACTGCGCCGCATCGAGGTCACTTCGCGTCCACTTGGGGGCAGGACGTGACGCAGCGGACAGTTGGCCGGGGCCGGTCCGCCCTGCCGCGCTGACAGTGTTGACGATTAGGGTGGTAGAGGGCGCGGCGAGAACCTGCGGGCAGGTGCATCGCGTCACAAGGGGGAGAGCCGGGCGGATCGGACCGACGGAAACGGTCGCCCCCACCCACGACGGCACAAGGGTGCTCGACCACAGGAGGCAAAGTGAACGGCGATCGGGACGAGATCCGCGGGGGCTGGAACACGCCCGTCGACGATCAGTCCGACGCGGAGCCCGCCGAGATGACGGGTGAGTTCACCATCGACTACACCCCGCCGGCCTGGTACACGCAGAATGCGTCGGGGGACACCGGTGGGCAGGGAACGACGCCTCCCCCGCCGTCCGGGGCACCGATAGCTGTGCCCGGGCTGCCCGCGGGAAGCGGTTTCGAGCCCAACTGGGCGCCTGCGCCGCCTCCGCCGGTGCCTTCGCCTGCTCCTGCTCCTGCTCCTGCTCCTGCCGCGCCGGTTCCCGCTGCTCCGGCTCCGGTTGCCCAGGCTCCGGCAGCGCCGGTTGACCCCGTTGCCCCTGTTGCCCCGGTCGTCGCGTCCGCCGACTCGGGGGCCGGTGCCTCGGAGCCGTTCGGCGGCGGGGACGTGGAGAGTGGGGCGACGATGCGCTTCTCCCCCGCCGCGCTGAAGCGTGAGATCGCGGAGCGCGAAGCGGCTGCGGCTGCAACTGCCGGTGCCGAGGCGCCCGGCGAGGACGAGGCCCTGGCCGCGAATGCCGATGCTGATGCCGATGCCGACGCACCCGCTGCGGCGACCGGTGATGCCGAGGCCACGGACCCGGTGGATTCGGTGGATTCGGTGGACGCCCCGTCGGCCGAGGACGAGGCGGACGGCGAGCAGGACCGTACGTCCGAGGACGCGGCCGACGGCCAGGACGCCGACGGAGACGGGGAGGCGGATTCCTCCCCCGAGGACGCGGTACGGGACACGGTCGAGGACGCTGCCGTCGAACCGGCCGACTCCGTGCCCGCCGATGCGCCTTCGGACTCCGTGCCGCAGGACACCCCGCCCGCCCCGGCCGCGGCCCAGCCCTGGGCTCCCCCGCCGGTGGCGCAGGGCACCGGCCTGCCGCCCCTGCCTCCCGCGTTCCAGCCCGCCGCCCCGACGGCTGCGCCGCAGTGGCCCGTACCGCCGGCCGAGCCGGCGGACAGGCCGGCCCTGCCGGCTCCGGCCGCCGACGCCGGTCCGCAGCACGGCGCACCCCCCAACCTGCCCGCACAGCAGGGCGGATACGGGTTCCCGCACCCCGGTCAGCCGGGCCCCGCAACACCCAACCATCCCAACGCGCAAGGCGGATACGGCTTCCCCCAGCCGGGACAGCCCGGACAGCCGGGACAGCCCGCGGCTCCCCACCTGCCCGCGCAGCAGGGTGGATACGGCTTCCCGCAGCCGGGACAGCCCGGCCCCGGGGCCCCCAACCTGCCCGCGCAGCAGAGCGGATACGGGTTCCCGCACCCCGGTCAGCCAGGCCCCGCGGCCCCGGCAACGCCCAACCTGCCCGCGCAGCAGGGCGGATACGGCTTCCCCCAGCCGGGACAGCCGGGCCAGCCCGGCCCCGCGGCCCCCGCAACGCCCAACCCGGCCACCCCGCAAGGCGGATACGGCTTCCCCCAGCCGGGACAGCCGGGACAGTCCGCACAACCGGGCCGGCCCGGTGGCCCCGCGCCGCTGCCGCCCGCCGTGCCCGCGCCCCAGGCGCCGCAGTTCCCCGTACAGCAGGCGCCGGGACAGCCCCAGGCTCCGGGACAGCCGCAGCCGCCCGCCGCTCCGGTCGACCCGCGCACCGGTGGCGCCTGGCCGACCCCGATGACGCACGACCAGCGCGAGCGTTCCGTACCGGGCGCCCCGCTCGGGTACACCGCGGCCGTCGAGCTGTCCTCCGACCGCCTTCTGCGCAACAACAGGCCGAAGGCCAAGTCGAGCCGTAACCCCTCCGGTGCCGCCGCCCGTTTCAAGCTCGGCGGCAAGAAGGAGGAGCAGGAGAGGCAGCGCAAGCTCGACCTCATCCGCACGCCGGTGCTCTCCTGCTACCGGATCGCGGTCATCAGCCTCAAGGGCGGTGTCGGCAAGACCACGACGACCACCGCGCTCGGTGCCACCCTCGCCACCGAGCGGCAGGACAAGATCCTGGCGATCGACGCCAACCCGGACGCCGGTACGCTCGGCCGCCGCGTGCGTCGCGAGACCGGGGCCACCATCCGCGACCTGGTCCAGGCGATCCCGTATCTGAACTCGTACATGGACATCCGCCGCTTCACGTCCCAGGCGCCCTCCGGTCTGGAGATCATCGCCAATGACGTGGACCCGGCCGTCTCCACGACGTTCAACGACGAGGACTACCGGCGCGCGATCGACGTGCTGGGCAAGCAGTACCCGATCATCCTCACCGACTCCGGCACCGGTCTGCTCTACAGCGCGATGCGCGGGGTGCTGGACCTCGCCGACCAGCTGATCATCATCTCCACCCCGTCCGTGGACGGCGCGAGCAGCGCGAGCACCACGCTCGACTGGCTCTCGGCGCACGGCTACGCGGAGCTGGTGCAGCGCTCGATCACCGTGATCTCGGGAGTCCGGGAGACCGGAAAGATGATCAAGGTCGAGGACATCGTGCAGCACTTCGAGACGCGCTGCCGCGGGGTCGTGGTCGTGCCGTTCGACGAGCATCTGTCGGCCGGCGCCGAGGTCGACCTGGACATGATGCGGCCCAAGACCCGCGAGGCGTACTTCAACCTGTCGGCGATGGTCGCCGAGGACTTCGTACGGGCACAGCAGGCGCAGGGGCTGTGGACGTCGGGGGGCCAGGGCCACCAGCCGCCGCACATGGCACCGCCGATGCCGGGCCAGCACACGCCCGGCCAGCCGACGCCCGGCCACCCGATGCCCGGTCAGCCCACGCCCGGTCAGCCCACGCCCGGCCAGCCCATGCCCGGTCAGCCGTACGCCCCGAACCCGCAGCAGCCGCCCTACGGGGGACAGCAGCCGTACGCCGGTCAGCCCCCGTACGGCGGCCAGCAGCCCTATCCGCCACAGCCGGGCGTGCAGCAGGCATGGCAGCAGTCGCTGCCCTCCCAGGCGCAGTCCGCGGCCAACCCCGCAGGCCCGCCCCCGGCGCAGCCCGGCGCTCCGGGACAGCCTCAGCCGGGACACCCTCACCCGGGCCCGCCCGGACAGCCGGGCGGCCAGCCCGGTCTGCAGGGTCCCGTCCCGCCCGCCGGATATCCCCAGCAGCAGCCCCCGCAGCAGCCTCCGCAGGCGCCGCCAGCCCCTCAGCAGTAGGGCAACAAGGGTATAGACCAATGAGGGCCCGCACCGTTCCGCACGGTGCGGGCCCTTCCGCATTCCCGCAGCCCACAAGGGGTTTGACGCTTCGCCAAGGCATCGTTGACACGTCTAGACCGCGCTGATAAACCTTCGCTTCACCAGTGGGCGCCCCAAGATCCACGTGCCTTCTCCGAGCGAGCAACGACGCGAGGTCAACGTCTCATGGTCACTACGGCTCCACCCCGAACCGCCCGGCATCCGTTCCTCCGACTGCTCCTCGCCTCCGGCGTCGCAGCCTCCGCGCTCGTGGCCGTACCGCAGCCGGCGCAGGCGGACCACGGCGGCGAGCACGACGGCAACAACGTCCTCACCGTCGCCGTGTCGCAGAGCGTGGACTCCCTGAGCCCGTTCCTGGCGCAGCGGCTGCTCTCCACGAGCATCCACCGGCTGATGTACGACTACCTGACGAACTACGACGTCAAGGACGCGCACGCGATCCCCGGTCTCGCCACCGAGTGGAAGTCGTCGCCGGACAAGCTGACGTGGACGTACACCATCCGCAAGGACTCCAAGTGGTCCGACGGCAAGCAGGCCACCGCCGAGGACGCCGCGTGGACCTTCAACAAGATGATGACGGACGAGAACGCCGCCACCGCCAACGGCAGCTTCACGGCCAACTTCAAGAAGGTCACGGCCCCGGACCCCACGACGCTGGTCATAGAGCTCAAGAAGCCGCAGGCCACCATGACCGCGCTCGACGTCCCGATCGTGCCGAAGCACGTGTGGGAGAAGGTCGGCGACTTCTCGAAGTTCAACAACGACAAGCAGTTCCCGATCGTCGGCAACGGGCCGTATATCCTCACCGACTTCAAGGTCGACCAGTACGTCAAGCTCAAGCCGAACAAGGACTTCTGGCGCGGCGCACCGAAGTTCGACGAGCTGGTGTTCAAGTACTACAAGGACGGTGACGCGGCGGTCGCGGCGCTGCAGAAGGGCGAGGTGTCCTTCGTCTCCGGACTCACCCCCGCCCAGGCCGCCTCGCTCAAGTCGGCGAAGAACATCAAGGTCAACGACGCGCCGGGCCGCCGCTTCTTCGCCCTCGCCACCAATCCGGGCGCACAGTCGAAGGACGGCAAGAAGTTCGGCACCGGCCACCCGGCCCTCCTCGACCCGGCCGTCCGCAAGGCGCTGTTCCATGCCGTCGACCGCAAGACGATCATCGACAAGGTCTTCCAGGGCCACGCCGTGGAGGGCGACGGATACATCCCGCCGCGCTTCGACTCGTACTTCTGGAAGCCGGCTCCCGAGCAGAGGATCGACTACGACCCCGCGAAGGCGGCGGCACTCCTCGATCAGGCCGGATACAAGAAGAACGGCAGCGGAAAGCGGGTGGGCAAGGACGGCAAGCCGCTGGACTTCCGGATCCTCTGCCACGCCACCGACCCGAACGACAAGGCGATCGGCAAGTATGTGCAGGAGTGGTGGGGCGAGCTCGGCATCGGGCTGAAGGTCGACTGCCTCGACAACGTCTCCGACCCCTGGGTCGCGGGCGACTACGACCTGGCGTTCGACGGCTGGTCCGTCAACCCCGACCCGGACTTCGTCCTGTCCATCCACACCTGCGCCGCGCTGCCCGCCACTCCCAAGGACACGGGTGCCACGGACAACTTCATCTGCGACAAGGCGTTCGACGAGCTGTACGCCAAGCAGGCCGTGGAGTACGACCCGGTCAAGCGCGCCGAATTGGTCAAGCAGATGGAATCCCGGCTGTACGACACCGGGTACATGAATGTCATGGCGTACCCGAACGCCGTCGAGGCGTACCGTACCGACCAGATCAAGTCCATCACGACGATGCCGGAGGCCGCCGGCAACATCTTCGGCCAGGACGGTTACTGGAGCTGGTGGTCCGCCGAGCCGGTTGCCAAGAGCGGCGAGGCATCGGACGACGGTTCCACCAGCCCCGTGCTGATCGGTGTCGGCTCGTTCGTCACCCTCGCCATGATCCTCGGTGTCGTCATCAACCGGCGTCGCCGGGCCACCGCGGAAGACCGTGAATAGTCGATGAGCAGCACCGCAAGCACGACCACCACCACGACCGCCGTGGCGCGGGCCCCCGGATCCCCCGAGGCCCGCGCCGCGCGCGGCGGCAGCACGCTCTCCTATCTGAGGTACGTGGCGGGCAAGCTGGGCGGCGCGGCCGTCTCGCTGTTCGCCGTCCTCGTCACCAGCTTCTTCCTCTTCAGGATCATCCCCGGCGACCCGGTGAAGGCCATGACCCATGGCATGCCGACCAGCGCCGAACAACTGGCCACACTGCGGCGCCAGTTCGGTCTCGATCTGCCGCTGTGGCAGCAGTTCACGGACTACTGTGCGGGTGCGCTGACCGGCGATCTCGGGACGTCGTACCAGTTCCACGCCCCCGTCGGTGAGCTGATCGCACAGAAGGTCCCCGCGACGCTGCTGCTCACCGGTGTCGCCGTGGTGATCTACTCGGCGCTCGGGCTGTGGCTGGGCACGCGCTCCGCCTGGCGGCACGGCGGGCTCGGAGACAAGCTCAACACGGGCGTGGCGCTGACCCTGTGGTCGGTGCCGTCGTTCTGGCTCGGTCTGCTGCTGATCATCGTCTTCTCGGTGGGTCTCGGCCCGGTGCCGGGGATGTTCCCGTCCGGCGGTATGGAGTCCGGCAGCGAGACGGGCTTCGCATATGTGCTCGACGTGGCGCATCACATGGTGCTGCCGGTCCTCACTCTCGTGGCGGTGGGGTACGCGCAGACGCTGCTGGTGATGCGCTCCTCGCTGCTCGACGAGATGGGCAGCGACTATCTGACGACGGCGCGGGCGAAGGGGCTGCGGGACGATGCCGTACGCCGCCGGCATGCCGTGCCCAATGCGCTGCTGCCGACCGTGACCATGGTGTTCATCAACCTGGGGCATGTGGCGGCCGGTTCGATCCTCGTGGAGACGGTGTTCTCCTGGCCGGGTCTCGGCGGGCTGTTCTACCAGGCGCTGAGCGTGCCCGATCTGCCGCTCGTCCAGGGTCTGTTCGTCGTGTTCGCGGGGGCGATGATCCTGATGAATCTGCTCGCCGATCTGCTGTATCCCCTGCTCGATCCGAGGGTGGGCCGATGACAAGCACACTCGTCCGGGAGCGCCGCCGCGGTTCGGTGGCCCGCTTCTGGCGTCAGTACCGTACGCACCGGGCGGGCCTCGCCGGGCTCACCGGGCTCGCGCTCCTCACCCTGATCGCGCTCGCCGCGCCGCTGCTGGTCGGCAGCGACGTCCAGAGCGTCACCGACGCGCCCGGCACAGCACTGGAGTCGCCGAGCTCCGAGTTCCCGCTCGGGACCGACCAGTTCGGGCGTTCGCTGCTCGGGCTGCTGATCTGGGGGGCGCGGATCTCGCTCACCGTGGGGCTGCTCGCCGCGGCCCTGTCGGTGGCCATCGGCACACTGGTCGGCATCCTTGCCGGGCACTACGGCGGCTGGTTCTCGACGGTCGTCATGCGCATCACGGACTGGTTCCTGGTGATGCCGACGCTCGTGCTGGCGATCGTCCTGGCGACAGTGATGTCGCGCAGCGTGTGGACGGTGATCCTGGCGATCGGCGTCACGTCCTGGCCGACGACGGCACGGCTGGTCCGCGCCCAGACGATCGCGGTCGAGTCCCGCCCGTACATCGAGCGCGCCAAGGCGCTCGGTGGCGGACACGGACACGTCATGGGCCGCCATGTGCTGCCGAACGTGATGCCGTTGGTGCTCGCGCAGACGACGCTGGGCATCTCCACCGCGATCCTGACCGAGGCGACGCTCGCCTTCCTCGGGCTCGGTGATCCGACGGTCGTGTCGTGGGGCGGCATGCTCCAGGACGCGCGGGAGGCCGGGGCCGTGTCCTCGGGCCACTGGTGGTACCTGGCCCCGCCCGGAATCGCGGTCGCGCTGGTCGCGCTCGCCTTCACGCTGTGCGGGCGGGCCGTCGAATCCGTGCTCAACCCGAAGCTGGGGGTGGGTCGTTGAGCCTCCTCGAGATCAAGGACCTGAAGGTCACGTACGGCACGGGGGCGGCCGCCGTGCCCGCCGTACGAGGCGTCGACCTGACCGTGGAGTCGGGGCAGAAGCTGGGCCTCGCCGGGGAGTCGGGGTGCGGGAAGTCCACGCTGGCGCTGGCGCTGCTGCGGCTGCTGCCCGCATCGGCCCGGCTGACCGGGCAGATCCTGCTGGACGGCGAGGACGTCCTGGCGATGAAGTGGGGTCGGCTGCGGGCGGTGCGGTGGGCGGGCGCGTCGATCGTGTTCCAGGGCGCCATGCACTCGCTCAACGCCGTGCAGCGGATCGGCGACCAGATCGCCGAGCCCCTGCTGGTACACCGGCAGGCGACGCCGGGGGCGGCGCGCAGGCGCGTGGGCGAGCTGCTGGAGCAGGTCGGGCTGCCCGCCGCGCGCGCGGAGGCGTATCCGCATGAGCTGTCCGGCGGACAGCGGCAGCGCGTGATGATCGCCATGGCGCTCGCCTGCGGCCCTCGGCTGATCGTCGCCGACGAGCCTACGACCGCACTCGATGTGATGATCCAGGCGCAGATCCTGCGGCTCATCGAGCAGCTGGTCGCCTCGGAGGACATCAGCCTGCTGATGATCAGCCACGATCTGGCGGTGCTCGCGGACACCTGCGACCGGCTCGCGGTGATGTACGCGGGGAGGGTCGTGGAGGAGGGTCCGGCGCGGAAGGTGTACGACGCTGCGGAGCATCCGTACGGGCGGGCCCTGTCGGCGGCGTTCCCGCGCATCGGTGACCCGGCGTCGCGGCGGGCCCCCCGGGGGTTGCCGGGAGACCCGCCGGACCCTGCGGCGCTGCCGGGCGGCTGCACGTTCCACCCGCGGTGCCCGGTGGCGCTCGAGGTGTGTGCGGAGGACGACCAGCAGCTGCGCGAGGCGGGCGCGGGGCGACGGGCGGCGTGCGTGCACGTCGGGGCGGCGGTGGAGGCGTGAGCGTGAACGGGACGAGCATCGAGGAGTCCACCATGGCGACAGCCCCTCTCCTGTCGGCCGCCGGGCTGCGCGTCACGTTCCCCGGGCGTCGGGGCGCGGCGGCCGCACGCGCCGTCGACGGGGTCGACCTGGACATCGGCGCCGGGGAGATCGTCGCGCTCGTCGGCGAGTCCGGCTGCGGCAAGACGTCGCTCGCGCGGAGCCTGCTCGGGCTCGTCGAGCCGACGGCGGGCAGGGTGACGTTCGGTGGTGCGCCGCTGTCGTACGGGTCGCGGGCGCTGAAGGCGTACCGCAGGCGGGTCCAGCTGGTGCTGCAGGACCCGAGCGGTTCGCTCAACCCGCGGCACACCGTGTACGACGCGGTTGCGGAGGGGCTGCGGATCCACGGGTACGACGGGGACGAGCGGGCGGCCGTCGCCGAGGCGCTCTCCCGGGCCGGTCTCCGGCCGCCCGAGCGTTTCTTCCTGCGCTATCCGCACGAGCTTTCCGGCGGCCAGCGCCAGCGCGTCGTCATCGCGGGTGCCCTGGTCCTCCAGCCGGAACTGATCGTCGCCGACGAGCCGGTGGCCTCGCTGGACGCGTCGGTACGGGGCGAGATCCTGGCCCTGCTGCTGCGGCTGCGGGACGAGCTGGGCCTCTCCGCGCTGGTGGTGACCCACGACCTGGGCCTGGCGTGGAACATCGCGGACCGGGTCGCCGTGATGTACCTGGGCCGGATCGTGGAGACGGGCACGGTGGAGTCGGTCCTGACGAATCCTCAGCACCCGTACACGCAGGCGCTGCTTTCGGTGCTCCCCGAGTCCACCGAACCGCCGGTGGTCCTCACCGGAGAGCCCCCGGACCCCTCCCGCATCCCCTCCGGCTGCCGGTTCCATGCCCGCTGCCAGATCCTCGCGTCGGGCGAGGCGGACGCCGCCGGCATCGCCACCCGGTGCCGCACGGAGGACCTCCCGGTCCTTCCGGGATCGGGCCCGAGCGCTGTGGCCTGCCACTGGGCCGCGGGGCGCTGACTCGCCCCGTGCCGAGCCGGCACGGGGCACCGTGACAACCGCCTACGCGTCGTACTCCGTCGTCAGTTCGCGCGCACGCTTCACGTCGTTCGCGATGGCGTCCAGCAGGGCCTCGATGGACTCGAACTTCGCCATGCCGCGCACGTACGCGAGGAAGTCGACGGCCACGTGAAGCCCGTACAGGTCGAGGCCGACGCGGTCGATCGCGTACGCCTCGACCGTGCGGTCCGTGCCGTCGAACTGCGGGTTGGTGCCGACGGAGATGGCGGCCGGCATGCGCTCGCCGTTGGCGGTGAGCCAGCCTGCGTACACGCCGTCCGCGGGGATCGCGGTGTGCGGGAGGGTCTCGACGTTCGCCGTCGGGTAGCCCAGCTCGCGGCCGCGCTGGGCGCCGCGGACGACAACGCCCTCGACGCGATGGGGGCGGCCGAGGATCTCGGCGGCGCCCTCGACGTCGCCCTCGGCGACGAGTCGCCGGGTCAGCGTCGACGAGAAGGGCTCGCCGCCGCCCGCTTCGCCGCGCACGTACAGGTCGACGACCTCGACCTCGTAGTCGTACGTACGCCCCAGCTCGGCCAGGAAGTCGACGTTCCCCGCCGCCTTGTGGCCGAAGCGGAAGTTCGGGCCCTCGATCACCGCGCGGGCATGCAGCTTGTCGACGAGGACCTTCACGATGAAGTCCGCGGGCGAGAGCTTCGAGAACTCCGACGTGAAGGGGAGGATCAGCACCGCGTCCACGCCGAGCTCCGACATCAGCTCGGCTCGCCGGTGGTGCGGGGCGAGCAGCGGCGGATGGCTGCCGGGGCGGACGACCTCGCTCGGGTGCGGGTCGAAGGTCACGACGACCGACGGCAGGCCGAGCTCACGCGCGCGCTCCACGGCCCGCCCGATGATCAGCTGGTGGCCCCGGTGCACACCGTCGTAGGAACCGATGGTGACGACGCTGCGCCCCCAGTCCTGGGGGATGTCCTCCAAGCCACGCCAGCGCTGCACTGTGACTGCTCCTCGCCCGAAGCCGGTTCCGAAACCGAACCGAACCTGTGTACGTGATTACGAATTACGCAGGTCTAAGACTGCCATGCCCGCCGCCGTCGGTCGGCATCGGCACCTGGCTCCCCGCGTCTGCGGTGATCAGCCGGAGAGGAGCCCGGCCCGGAGCGCCCTCCAGTGCACCCTCCGTTCACTCCGAGCGCCGCCCCACGAGGGTGAATCCATGGCGCGTGGCGGACAGATCCCTTGCGAGGGGGATCGTGGAGCGGGCAGCGGCCGTGCCCGCTCCACGGTGTGGGCCTCAGAGCGTTGAGCCGACACGCCTCAGGCGAAGACCGCGAGGCTCTTCGCCTTGCCCTTGTGCTGTTCGACGAGTGCCAGGAGCCTCTTGTCCGGCCCGAAGACCGCCACCGGCCCCTCGGTCCCGTACGCCGGCATGTCCAGCCGTACGCCGTTGACGAGCAGCCGGGCCCGCTTCTCGTCGACGTCCCAGCGCGGGAACGCCGCCGCGGCGGCCTCCCCGATCGGCATGACCGTCAGCTCCTCCTGGAGCTGGTCCAGCGTCTTCGCCACATCGAGCTTGTACGGGCCCACGCGGGTGCGGCGCAGCGCGGTCAGGTGTCCGCCGACGCCGAGCCCGGCGCCCAGGTCACGGGCGAGGGCACGGATGTACGTACCCGAGGAGCAGACGACCGAGACGACGAGGTCGACGACGGGGGTGCCGTCGTCGGCGACGGCCTCGCGGATGTCGTAGACCTGGAAGGACGACACGGTCACCGGCCGGGCCGGGATCTCGAAGTCCTCGCCGCCGCGCACGCGCGCGTACGACCGCTTGCCGTCGATCTTGATGGCGCTGACCTTGGACGGGACCTGCATGATGTCGCCCGTCAGCTCGGCCACGCCCGCGTAGATGGCGTCACGCCCGACCCCGGAGGCGTCGGTGGACGAGGTGATCTCGCCCTCGGCATCGTCCGTGATCGTGTTCTGACCGAGCCGGATCGTACCGAGGTACTCCTTCTCGGTCAGCGCGAGATGGCCGAGCAGCTTGGTGGCCTTCTCGACGCCGAGGACCAGGACGCCCGTTGCCATCGGGTCGAGGGTGCCGGCGTGGCCGACGCGGCGGGTCCTGGCGATGCCGCGCATCTTGGCGACGACGTCGTGCGAAGTGAAGCCGGACGGCTTGTCGACGATGACAAGTCCGTCCGGCGTACGCCCCTTGTGCGCTCGCCTCGCCTCACCGCCGTCGACGCTCCTCGACACTGCGCTCGTTCCTCGCTCGGTCTCGTCGCTTTCGACAGCGGCGCGCCCTTCGGCTCGCTCGCTGGTGTGCTGAGTCATTCGGAGGCTGCGTCCTCGTCCTCGTCCTCCGGCTTGCGGTACGGGTCGGCGTCGCCGGCGTACGTCTTGCCCGTGGAGGCCTCACGGACCTCCGCGTCCATGGCGCGCGCCTTGTCGAGCAGATCGTCGATCGTGCGCGCGTTGTCGGGGAGGGCGTCCGGGACGAAGCTCAGGGTCGGCGTGAAGCGCACCCCGGTCTGCCGTCCGACCTCGGAGCGGAGGATGCCCTTGGCGGACTCCAGCGCCGCGGCGGACGCGGCACGCTCCTCGTCGTCCCCGTAGACCGTGTAGAAGACCGTGGCCTCCCGCAGGTCGCCGGTGACCCGGGCGTCCGTGATCGTGACGAAGCCCAGCCGCGGATCCTTGATTCGCCGGTCCAGGGTCTCCGCGACCACGACCTGGATGCGATCGGCCAGCTTGCGGGCCCGCGCGTTGTCGGCCACCGGTCCTTCTCCTCTTTCGCTTTACTTAGTCTTCGTCGCCGTGCAGCCGCCGTCGAACCGACAGCAGCTCCACTTCGGGCCGGCCGGCGACAAGGCGCTCGCACCGGTCCAGTACGTCTGTGAGGTGTCCCGGATCCCCGGACACCGCCGCGAGGCCGATCTCGACCCTGCGGTGGAGGTTCTGCCCGCCCACTTCGGCCACTGCCACCGCGTATTTGCGCTGGAGCTCGGCCACGATCGGGCGGACTACGGAGCGTTTTTCCTTCAGCGAGTGGACGTCGCCGAGGAGCAGATCGAAGGACAGCGTCCCCACATACATGTATGTCCGGATGTCCCGCCGGTACGGGGTTGGGTATGTCTCCTGCCCGCTCTTGGCAGGGACACAAGAACCGTACACGCACGGCCGGGGCCGATCGACGGGATTACTTCCCGCCGACCGGCCCCGAACACTGTGTGCGTCAGCCGCGCGGCTTCTCGCGCATCTCGTACGTCGCGATGACGTCGTCGACCTTGATGTCGTTGAAGTTTCCGAGGTTGATACCACCCTCGAAGCCTTCGCGGATCTCGGTGACGTCGTCCTTGAAGCGACGCAGACCCTCGATGTTGAGGTTCTCCGCGATGACCTTGCCGTCGCGGATGAGGCGCGCCTTGGTGTTCCGCCTGACCTCGCCGGAGCGGATGATGACACCCGCGATGTTGCCCAGCTTGGACGAGCGGAAGACCTCGCGGATCTCCGCCGTACCGAGCTCGACCTCTTCGTACTCCGGCTTGAGCATGCCCTTGAGGGCCGCCTCGATCTCCTCGATCGCCTGGTAGATGACCGAGTAGTAGCGGACGTCCACGCCCTCGCGCTCGGCCATCTGCGTGGCACGCCCGGCGGCGCGCACGTTGAAGCCGATCACGATGGCGTCGGAGCCGGTCGCCAGGTCGATGTCCGACTCGGTGACCGCACCGACACCGCGGTGCAGCACGCGGATGTCGACCTCTTCGCCGACGTCGAGCTGGAGCAGCGAGGACTCGAGAGCCTCGACCGAACCGGACGCGTCGCCCTTGATGATGAGGTTGAGCTGCTGGACCTCGCCCGCCTTGAGCACCTTGTCGAGGTCCTCGAGGGACACCCGGCGGGTGCGCTTGGCGAACGCGGCGTTGCGCTCACGGGCGGCACGCTTCTCGGCGATCTGACGGGCCGTACGGTCCTCGTCGACGACCAGGAAGTTGTCGCCGGCGCCCGGGACGTTGGTGAGACCCAGGACCAGGACGGGAGTCGACGGGGTCGCCACCTCGACGTTGTTGCCCTTGTCGTCGAGCATCGCGCGGACTCGGCCGTACGCATCGCCGACGACCATCGTGTCACCGATGCGGAGGGTGCCTCGCTGGACCAGGACGGTCGAGACGGCACCGCGGCCGCGGTCGAGGTGCGACTCGATCGCGATGCCCTGCGCGTCCTGCTCCGGGTTGGCACGGAGGTCCAGGGCGGCGTCCGCCGTCAGGACCACGGCCTCCAGCAGGTTCTCGATGTTCAGACCCTGCTTGGCGGAGATGTCGACGAACATGGTGTCGCCGCCGTACTCCTCGGCCACCAGGCCGTACTCGGTCAGCTGACCGCGCACCTTCGTCGGGTCCGCGCCCTCGACGTCGATCTTGTTGACCGCGACGACGATCGGGACATCCGCGGCCTTGGCGTGGTTGAGCGCCTCGACCGTCTGCGGCATGACACCGTCGTTGGCCGCGACCACCAGGATCGCGATGTCGGTGGACTTGGCACCACGGGCACGCATGGCGGTGAACGCCTCGTGACCCGGGGTGTCGATGAAGGTGATGCGACGCTCTTCGTCGTTGACCTCGGTGGAGACCTGGTACGCACCGATGTGCTGCGTGATGCCGCCGGCCTCGCCCGCGACGACGTTCGTCTTGCGGATCGCGTCCAGCAGTCGGGTCTTACCGTGGTCGACGTGACCCATGACGGTCACCACCGGCGGACGCGCGACCAGGAGCTCCTCGCCGCCCTCGTCCTCACCGAACTCGATGTCGAAGGACTCGAGCAGCTCGCGGTCCTCCTCCTCCGGGCTGACGATCTGAACCGTGTAGTTCATCTCGTCGCCGAGGAGCTGCAGCGTCGCGTCGGAGACGGACTGCGTGGCCGTGACCATCTCGCCGAGGTTCATCATCACGGCGACGAGCGACGCCGGGTTGGCGTTGATCTTCTCCGCGAAGTCGGTGAGGGAGGCACCGCGCGACAGGCGAATGGTCTCGCCGTTGCCGCGAGGCAGCATCACACCGCCGACCGACGGGGCCTGCATGGCCTCGTACTCCTGGCGCCTCTGCCGCTTCGACTTGCGGCCACGACGCGCCGGACCGCCGGGACGGCCGAACGCACCCTGCGTGCCACCACGGCCGCCGGGACCACCCGGACGTCCGCCGAAGCCGGGACGGCCACCGCCGCCGCCGAAGCCGCCACCGCCACCGGGGCCGCCGCCACCGGGACGACCGGCGAAGCCGCCGCCGCCACCGGGACGACCGCCGCCGCCGCCGGGACCCGCGGGACGACCCGCGAAGCCGCCGCCGGGACGACCGGCACCGCCGGGACGACCGGCACCGCCAGGACCGCGGCCGCCGCCACCGGGGCCGCCGCCGGGACGCGGGCCGGCCGCGGGACGCTGCGGCATCATGCCCGGGTTCGGGCGGTTACCACCGGGACCGCCGCCGGGGCCACCGGCGGAGCGGGGCGCCTGCGGACGCGGCATGCCGCCCGGAGTCGGACGAGACCCACCGGGACCGGCCTGCGGACGGGGACCGCCCTGACCGGCGCCCTGCGGACGCGGACCACCCGGGGCACCGGGGCCACCGGGACGCGGGGCACCGCCCGGACGGGGCGCCTGCGGGCGCGCCATGCCGGTGGAGCCACCAGAAGTGAACGGGTTGTTGCCCGGACGCGGACCCGCGGGACGGGCACCGCCCGGACGCGGGGCCTGACGCTCGCCACCGGGGCGCGGAGCACCGGGGCGGGCACCGCCACGTTCGCCCTGGCCAGGGCGGGCGGCCGGACGCGGGCCGGGAGTGGCACCGGGCCGGGGACCGGCGGCCGGAGCCGACGGAGGCGCGGTGAACTCGGGCGCGGCCGGAGCGGCCGGAGCCGGCTTCGGGGCGGCCGGGGGCTTGGGGCCCGGAGTCGGCCGCGGGCCGGGAGTCGGGGCCGCGGGAACAGTCTTGGAAGCCTCGGCAGCGGCCGGCTTGGGGGCCGGAGTGCCGGGCTTGGGGGCAGCGGGACGCGCCGCCTGCGCCGGGGAGGGCGCGGCGGGCTTCGCGGGCGTCGCCTTGCGCGGCGCCGCGGGCTTTCCTGCGGCACGGCCGGAGCCGCTGCCCTGCTGGAAAGCATCAGTCAATTTGCGTACAACCGGCGCCTCGATCGTCGAGGACGCCGAACGGACGAATTCACCGAGTTCTTGGAGCTTGGCCATGACGACCTTGCTCTCCACACCGAACTCCTTGGCGAGTTCGTATACCCGGACCTTAGCCACTTCGCTCCTTTTAGGTCCGGGTTACCGCCGGACCGTCGCTACTTCATGGGCGTACTCATCGCGTACTCATCGAGTGCTCATCGCAATCTCGACCTACTTCCAACTCGCGAGGTACCTGACCGCACGGGGTTTCCGTGCCGTACTTCTTCTTACGGTGCTGCCTGCTCGACATACCGGCGAACATCCGCGACATCGAGCGGTCCCTGGACCCTGAAGGCCCTCGGGAACGCCCGGCGGCGGACCGCCAAGTCGAGACAGACCGAGGCGGGGTGCACATACGCACCCCGGCCGGGCAGCGTACCGCGATGATCGGGGACGCATGCGCCCTCGACCGCCACGATGCGCAGCAGATCGCTCTTGGCCGCTCGCTCCCGGCATCCCACGCAGGTTCGCTCAGGGCATGCTCCGGCTTGCGTCCGGCCAGACACGTTCAAGTCTACCTCCCCGTACCGACCTCACCCCTTTGGGGCAAAAATCGAACAGTTGATGGCTCGAAAATCTGGCGATCTCCCCGTGTCCGAACGGGTACCCGCCGTGATCTGTTCCCGGGTCCGGGGTCGGCCCCGGGAGACACGGCCCGGCTCCCGGAGGGTCCGCGTCAGCCCTGCTCGGGGGCCTGGTGCGGCGCCTGCTCGGCCGGGGTCTGCTCCGTGTCCGGGCGGATGTCGATGCGCCAGCCGGTGAGCCGGGCGGCGAGACGGGCGTTCTGCCCCTCCTTGCCGATCGCCAGCGACAGCTGGTAGTCGGGCACCGTCACCCGGGCGGAACGGGCTCCGAGGTCGACGATCTCGACCTTCGAGACGCGGGCCGGGGAGAGCGCGTTGGCGACCATCTCGGCCGGGTCGTCCGACCAGTCGACGATGTCGATCTTCTCGCCGTGCAGCTCGGCCATGACATTGCGCACACGTCCGCCCATCGGGCCGATGCACGCGCCCTTGGCGTTGAGCCCACTGCGCGTCGACCGCACGGCGATCTTGGTCCGGTGGCCGGCCTCGCGGGCGATGGCCGCGATCTCGACCGAACCGTCGGCGATCTCCGGGACCTCGAGGGCGAAGAGCTTCTTCACCAGATTGGGGTGGGTCCTCGACAGGGTGACGGACGGGCCGCGCACCCCCTTGGCCACCCGCACGACGTACGTCCGCAGGCGCAGGCCGTGCGTGTACTCCTCGCCGGGCACCTGCTCCTGCACCGGCAGGATCGCCTCCAGCTTGTCGTCCAGCCTGACCAGGACGTTCTTGGGGTCCTTGCCCTGCTGGACCTGGCCGGCGACGACATCGCCCTCGCGGCGGGCGTACTCGCCGAAGGTCACGTCGTTCTCGGCGTCCCGCAGCCGCTGCTGGATGACCTGGCGGGCCGTGGAGGCGGCGATGCGGCCGAAGTCGTGCGGGGTGTCGTCGAACTCGTGGGGCTCCTGGCCCTCCTCGAGCTCGGACGGGTCCTCCTTCGCCCATACCGTCACATGCCCCGTCTGGCGATTCAGCTCGACCCGTGCGTGGCGGCGGCTGTCCGGGGTGCGGTGGTACGCGATGAGGAGGGCCGACTCGATCGCGTCGACCAGCAGGTCGAAGGGAATCTCCTTCTCCTGTGCCAAGCCCCTCAGGAGCTTCACGTCGATGTCCACGGCTACGCCTCCTCTTCCTTCTTGTCCTTGCGGCTGAACTCGATCTCCACGCGTGCCTTGGCGATCTCGTCGAAGGCGATCCGGCGGGCGGTGGGCTTACGGCCCTTCACGCCCGGCACCTCCAGCTCGAGGCCGTCGTCGTCGAGGCCGAGGATCCGCGCGACAAGTTCTCCGCCCTCGTGCAGCTGGAACCTGGCAAGCCGGCCCTTCGCGCGTACGTAGTGGCGGTGCTCCTTGAGCGGGCGCTCGGCGCCCGGCGACGTCACTTCGAGCTGATACTCGTCCTCGCCCATGGCGTCGGTCTCGTCGAGCTTGTCGGAGATGACACGGCTCAGCTCGGCGCAGGCGTCCAGATCGACGCCCTCTTCGGAATCCACGACGACGCGCAGCACACGGCGGCGGCCTGCCCGGGACAGCTCGATCTCTTCCAGATCCAGATCCGCGGCGCTGACGAGCGGTTCGAGCAGTCCGCGCAGCCTCTCGCTCTGGGTGGTGCTCATCCGGGTGACTCCTCGGCCGCGTGTGCTGTTGTGGGTTTCGTCGCGTGTCAGCACAAAGGGTATCCGGTCCCGGGGGGTGTTGCCGTCCACCCAGGGCTGACCCGCAGGTACGCTCGCCTGCGGTGATCACACCGAGGACAGGTACCGGGCCCGAGGAGAGACGCGTGGAGCGCACCGGGACGACGCGCAGACGGGCGCTCATGGCGACGACAGGTGCGGTGGCGGCGAGCGCGATGGCGGCCTCCGCCACGCTGGCCGGTTGCTCGTCGGAGGCGCCCGCCGGGCGGCAGGGCACGGCGCCGGAACCGATCTCGGCGGAGACGGCGCTGCGGCGGCGCAGCACCGCGGCGAGCCGTGCGCTGCTCGCGCGGTACGACGCGGTCCTGATCGCCCATCCGGGGTTGGCGGCGCGGTTGACGCCGCTGCGGGACGAGGTGGCGCGGCATGTGGAGGCGCTGGCGCCGACGGAGCCCGCGGCAGGCCCGTCGGCCGCGGCGAGCGCCGCTCCGAGCCCTTCCGCTTCCGCGACCACCGCTGCGCCGGCCGTACCGGCCGATGCCGGTACGGCCGTACGGGAACTCATGGCGGCCGAACGCAGCACCGCCGACGCGCACACCGTCGCCCTCGTTCACGCGTCACCCGAGTACGCCCGGCTGCTCGCCTCGGTCGCAGCGGCCGGTGCCGTACACACGTACCTGCTGACGAAAGGGGCCCCCAAGTGAGCACCCTGGCCGCGGCACAGGCCGCGCTCGCGGCGGAGCACGCCGCCGTGTACGGGTACGGGGTCGTCGGCGCCCGGGCGGGCGACGCCCGGCGGGCCGAGGCGACGGAGGCGTACGCGGCGCACCGGGCCCGGCGCGACACCCTGGAGCGGACCGTGCGTGATCTGGGCGGCGTGCCCGTGGTGGCGAACGCCGCGTACGCGCTGCCGTTCGCGGTGCCGGACGCAGCCGCGGCCGTGCGGCTCGCCGCGGTGCTGGAGGACCGGGTCGCGGGCGTCTACTCCGATCTCGTACGCGCCGCCGACGGCCCGCTGCGGCGGGAGGCCGCGGGTGCGCTGCGCGAGGCCGCGGTACGGGCCGTGCGGTGGCGCGGCAGCGGCGTAGCCTTTCCGGGGCTCGCCGAGCGGGCGACCAGGCAGTGAAAGGGAACAACGCACATATGGGTTTCGAACCGCCCCAACGTCTGGTGCGGGCGCTCGGCGACAGTGACTGGCTCGGACAGCTGCCCAAGCTCCTGGAGGAGGCCGTCGCCCGGCACGGACTGGACATCGAAAGGGTGGCGGTGCCCGGCGGGCGGAGCAGCCTGGTCGTCCTCGTACGGCGCCCGGACGGCACACCGGCGGCGCTGAAGCTCGTCCCGCCCTCGGCCGGGGCCGAGACGGAGCGGGCCGCGCTGGCGCACTGGAACGGTTTCGGTGCGGTGCGGCTGCTGGATGCGTCCGAGGGGGCGCTGGTGCTGGAGCGGCTGCATCCGGAGGTGTCGGTGCGGTCGCTGCCGGAGTCGAAGGCGCTGCTGGAGGCGGCGGGCACGCTGCAGCGGCTGTGGGTGGAACCCCCGGCGGACCATGCCTTCGAGACGGTCGCGGACCGCACGGGGCGGCAGAGCGCCGCGCTGTCCGAGCACGCCGACGAGGTGCCGGCGGCGCTGGTGGCCGCGGCGCTGGGGGCGCGTGAGGAACTGCTCGCGGGCGCCTCGGGAGAGGTCCTGCTGCACGGCAACTTCCGCCAGAGCAAGGTGCTGGGCGGCGACCGTGTGCCGTGGCTGGCGGTCGGCCCGGAGCCGGTCGTCGGCGAGCGCGCGTACGACCTGGCCCGTCTGGTCCGCGACCGCGTCGAGGACCTCATCGCCTCGGCCTCGGGCCCGTCGGCGGCCCGCCGCCGCGTGAACCGCCTCGCGGACTCACTGGACGTGGACCCGGAGCGGCTGCGGGGCTGGACGCTCTTCCGCGCGGTCGAATCGGCGGCGCGTGCCCTGGCCGAAGGCCGCGCCCGCGAGGCCGAGGTGACGCTGGAGTTCGCTTCCTGGCTGTGACCGCCTGCCGGCCGGTGGTTTGTGCCCACCCGTTCCTCCCCCCAGGACGAAGTCCTAGGGGTCCCCCAGCGGAACGATTGCCCACAAACCATGGCCGGTCACCCACCGGGCTGCAGTCGGCGGGCGACCCGGGGCGGGGCCGTGCAGGGTCGCCCCCGCAGGAAATCGGGCGGTGGTACCGGACGACGCCGTACCCACCGATTTCCGAGGAGGCGAGCCCGGAGGGGCCCCGCACCACCACCCACCCACAGCAGCCGCACCAAGCCCGTCCGGCGCTTGAGGACGGACACCCCGGGCCACCCGCGGCACCGGGCAACACCGCACGCGCAGCCGGCACGGGCCCCGGCACGGGCCCCCGCCGGAGTCAGCCCAGGACGCGGGCGATGGCCTCCGCCACCGGGAGCTCCTCGCGCTCACCCGTGCGGCGGTCCTTGAGCTCGACGACGCCCTCGGCCGAGCGGCGGCCGGCGACCAGGATCGTCGGAACGCCGATGAGCTCCGCGTCGGTGAACTTCACGCCCGGGGAGACGCCCGCCCGGTCGTCCACCAGCACCCGCGCGCCCGCGGCACCCAGCTGCTCGGCGACGTCGAGCGCCAGCTCGGTCTGGAGGGCCTTGCCAGCGGCGACGACGTGCACGTCCGCCGGAGCGATCTCGCGCGGCCAGCACAGGCCCTGCTCGTCCGCGTGCTGCTCCGCCAGCGCCGCGACCGCTCGCGAGACGCCGATGCCGTACGAGCCCATGGTCACCCGGACGGGCTTACCGTTCTGGCCGAGCACGTCGAGCTGGAAGGCGTCCGCGTACTTGCGGCCGAGCTGGAAGATGTGACCGATCTCGATCGCGCGGTCCAGCTTCAGCCCGGTGCCGCAGGACGGGCACGGGTCGCCGTCCTCGACCACGACGACGTCGAGGTAGTCGTCGACCTCGAAGTCACGGCCGCAGACGACGTTCTTCGCGTGCGTGTCCGGCTTGTTCGCACCGGTGATCCACGCCGTGCCCGGCGCGATGCGCGGGTCGGCGATGTAGCGGACCTTCTCCAGGCCCTGCGGGCCGACGTATCCGCGGACCAGGTCCGGGCGCCCCTCGAAGTCCTCAGCGGTGACCAGCTCCACCGCGGCCGGCGCGAGGTGGTCGGTGAGCTTGCCGAGGTCGACCTCGCGGTCCCCCGGGACGCCGACCGCGACGATCTCGCCGTCGACCTTCACCAGCAGGTTCTTCAGCGTCGCGGAGGCGGGGACGCCGAGGTGCTCGGCGAGCGTCTCGATGGTCGGGGTGTCGGGGGTGTCCAGCTCCTCGACCGGCCCGTGCTCGGCCTCGACCGGCTTCAGCGCGAAGGTGACCGCCTCGGTGTTGGCGGCGTAGTCGCAGGAGGGGCAGTACACGAAGGTGTCCTCGCCCGCGGGGGCCGGCGCGAGGAACTCCTCGGACGCCGAGCCGCCCATCGCGCCGGAGACGGCGGAGACGATGCGGTGCTCCAGGCCCAGCCGCTGGAAGATCTTGATGTAGGCCTCGCGGTGCAGCGCGTAGGACTCCGCCAGACCCTCGTCCGTCGTGTCGAAGGAGTACGAGTCCTTCATCTGGAACTCGCGGCCGCGCAGGATGCCCGAGCGCGGACGCGCCTCGTCGCGGTACTTCGTCTGGATCTGGTAGAGGATCACGGGCAGGTCCTTGTAGGACGTGCACTGGTCCTTCACCAACTGGGTGAAGATCTCCTCGTGGGTGGGGCCGAGGAGGTAGTCCGCGCCCTTGCGGTCCTGGAGCCGGAAGAGCTCGGCGCCGTATTCGTCCCAGCGCCCGGTCGCCTCGTACGGCTCCTTCGGCAGCAGGGCGGGCAGCAGCACCTCCTGGGCGCCGATGGCGTCCATCTCCTCGCGCACCACACGCGCGACGTTCTCCAGGACGCGCATGCCCAGCGGCAGCCAGCTCCAGATTCCGGCGGCGTTGCGGCGTACGTAGCCTGCGCGGACCAGGAGCTTGTGGCTGAGCGTCTCCGCGTCCGCCGGGTCGTCGCGCAATGTCTTGACCATCAGACGGGACATGCGCTGGACCTGGGCTGCCATGGGTTATCTCCTGCGTACAAGAAAGGGTGATGTGCAGGAGGTTAGCCGGGTGGTCCCGGAGGGCGGAAATCAGTTCCCGGAGGACGACCCCCGGACCCCCGAACCCCAGCCGGGCTCCTCTCGCCCACGCCGCAGGGGCAACGGGGCTCCCATCACTGCGTACGGCTTCGGTGCACTCGGGAAGAGCACCTGGCGGGCCAGGTCCTGGTAGCCGAGGGCGCGGTAGAGACCTCGGGCCGGGCTCTCGACGTCGATCGCGGAGAGGATGGAGCGGGGCTGGTCGGCGCCGTCCGTGATGGTGGTGATCAGAGTGCGGCCGATGCCTCGCCCCTGGTACGCGGGGTGGACGTGGAGCTCGGTGATGACGAAGGAGTCGTCGAGCCAGTCGTCGACGCCGCGGCGGCGCAGGTACGGCTCGACGACGGTGGACCACCAGTGGGTGCGGTCGTTGGGCATGCCGTACACGAAGCCGACGAGCCGGCCCTCGGGGGTCGTCGCGCCGAGAGCGCAGGCGCCGGGGTAGAGCAGATGGCGGAGCACGATATGGCGGCGGATCGCGATCTCGTCCTCGCTGAGCCCGAAGGCGAGGGCCTGCACGGCGAGCGCGTCGTCCACGCGTGCCGCGAGGTTGACGGGTCCGACGACGACATCGTGTTCCATGCCGGGCACCCTACTTGGCCCTGAACTGGTCAGAACAGCACGCTCATGAAGGCGCCCACCTCGCGGAACCCCACGCGGCGGTACGCCGCACGAGCGGCGGTGTTGTAGTCGTTGACGTACAGACTGGCGACAGGCGCCACATCGCCGAGTGCGTACCGCAGGACCGCGGCCATACCGGTCTCGGAGAACCCGCGGCCGCGGAACTCGGGGTCGACCCATACGCCCTGGATCTGGCAGGCCTGCGGGGTGGCCGCGCCGATCTCGGCCTTGAAGACGACCTTGCCGTCGTCGATACGGGCGAAGGCGCGCCCGGAGCCGACGAGCTCGGCGACGCGCGCCTGGTAGAGCAGTCCGCCGTCGCCGGCGAGCGGGGAGACCCCGACCTCCTCGGTGAACATGGCCACGCACGCGGGCATGATCACCTCGATCTCGTCCTTGCGGATGCGGCGGACGTACGGATCGGGGGAGATGTCCGCCGGAATGGACTCGGTGACCATGAGGGGCTGGTGGGCGCGGACCTCGCGGGCCGGTCCCCAGCTGGGCTCGAGGAGCCGCCACAGCAGACGTGTGGACTCGGCGGGTCCGACGATGGAGGAGCAGCGGCGGCCGGCCCTGCGGGCGCGGTCGGCGAAGGCCCGTACGGCCTCGGGGGTGGCGCAGATCGGCACGAGGTTGGCGCCGGAGTAGCAGAGCGAGCGGAGCCGGCCGTCCTCGTACCAGCCCCACATCTCGCCGCCGAGGCGCCAGGGGTCGAGCCCGGCGACCTGGACGCGGGACGTGACGAAGGCATTGGCGACGGGCTCGCTCTCCAGTACGGCGAGCGCGGCGCCGAGGTCTCCGGGGTCGAGGACCCGGGTGGTCGTCTGCATCAACAAGGGGGCCGCTCCAACACTCCTTCGGCACCGGTCCGGGCCTGGGCTGCTGACTTCCGCACTGTACCCGGAGATGCTGTGCGGCACCGCATGCGCGGAAGGGACCGGACCCCTGGTGGGGTCCGGTCCCTTCCGGGAAACGCGGCGGGTCAGCTGATGGAGACCTGGGGCTCGCCGGAGGCGATGCCGTCCTTCTCCATCTGCTCGGCGATCTTCATCGCCTCTTCGATGAGGGTCTCGACGATCTTCGACTCGGGCACGGTCTTGATGACCTCGCCCTTCACGAAGATCTGGCCCTTGCCGTTGCCGGAGGCGACGCCGAGGTCGGCCTCACGGGCCTCGCCCGGACCGTTGACGACGCAGCCCATGACGGCGACGCGCAGCGGGACCTCCATGCCCTCCAGGCCCGCGGTGACCTGGTCCGCGAGCTTGTAGACGTCGACCTGGGCGCGGCCGCAGGACGGGCAGGAGACGATCTCAAGACGGCGCTGGCGGAGGTTCAGCGACTCCAGGATCTGGATGCCGACCTTGACCTCCTCGGCCGGCGGCGCGGACAGCGAGACGCGGATGGTGTCGCCGATGCCCTCGCTCAACAGCGCGCCGAAGGCGACGGCGGACTTGATGGTGCCCTGGAACGCCGGGCCGGCCTCGGTGACGCCGAGGTGCAGCGGGTAGTCGCACTGGGCAGCCAGCTGGCGGTAGGCGTTCACCATGACGACCGGGTCGTTGTGCTTGACCGAGATCTTGATGTCGCGGAAGTCGTGCTCCTCGAAGAGCGACGCCTCCCACAGCGCGGACTCGACGAGCGCCTCGGGGGTGGCCTTGCCGTACTTCTTCAGCAGCCGGGCGTCGAGCGAGCCCGCGTTGACGCCGATACGGATCGGGGTGCCCGCGCCCTTGGCGGCGCGCGCGATCTCCTTGACCTTGTCGTCGAACTGCTTGATGTTGCCCGGGTTGACCCGGACCGCCGCACAGCCGGCGTCGATGGCGGCGAACACGTACTTCGGCTGGAAGTGGATGTCCGCGATCACCGGGATCTGCGACTTCTTCGCGATCGTGGCGAGCGCGTCGGCGTCGTCCTGCGTGGGGCAGGCGACGCGGACGATCTGGCAGCCGGACGCCGTCAGCTCGGCGATCTGCTGCAGCGTCGCGCCGATGTCGGAGGTCCGTGTCGTCGTCATCGACTGCACGGACACGGGAGCGTCTCCGCCGACGGCGACCGAGCCGACCTGGATCTTGCGGCTGACCCGGCGGTCGGCGAGCTTGGTCGGAACGGACGGGATACCGAGAGAAATCGCGGTCATCTGCTGTGCAACCCCAAGGTGTGGATCGAGGTCCCGATGTCGGCGGGCTCCAGCCTTTGAGATTACGCCACGTGCCTCGGCCCGAGCACACCGCGCCGGTCGTGGCTCCCAAAGAGTGAGTGGCCGGCTTCAACCATGGCCGGCCACTCCGAACAGCTCGTTGCTAGGAGATTTTCACCGGGTTGACGATGTCCGCGACCAGCACGAGCAGCGTGAAGCAGATGAAGATCCCCGCCACCACATAGGCGACCGGCATCAGCTTCGCGACGTCGAACGGTCCGGGGTCGGGCCGCCGGAACACCCTGGCGACATGGCGCCGTACGGACTCCCACAGCGCCCCCGCGATGTGCCCGCCGTCGAGCGGCAGCAGCGGCAGCATGTTGAACAGGAAGAGGGAGAGGTTGAAGCCCGCGAGCAGCATCAGGAACGTCGCGATGATGTTCTCGGTGGGGGCGTCCAGGTTGAGCACCTCACCGCTGATACGGGCCGCGCCCACGACGCCGACCGGGGAGTCGTCCTTGCGCTCGCCGTCACCGAAGGCCGCGTCCCACAGGTCGGGGACCTTGGCGGGGATCGCGACGATCGACTCGGCGCCCTTCTCGATCATGTCGCCCATGCGGTCGGCGGACTGGCCGAGGGACTGCGGCACGATCTCGGTCTTGGCGGCGAAGCCGAAGTAGCCGGCCTTGACGAAGTCGTCGGGCACGACCTCCCCGTCCGCGTCCTTCCTGACCACCAGGTTCTCCGCCAGAGTGGCGTGCAGGACCTTCTCCTCGCCGCCGCGCTCGACCGTGACGGTGGCCGGGCCGATGGTGGCGCGGATCCGGTTGGACAGGTCGGCCCAGTCCTTGACCGGCACCCCGTTGAAGGCGACGATCCGGTCGCCCACCTGGAGACCGGCGGCATGGGCGGGACCCACGGGGTCGCCCTTCGCGCACTTGTCGCGCTTCTCGCTCTGCTCGATGACGCACTTCTGGACGCCTGCCACCTCGGTGGTCTGCATCGGCGTACCGAACGTCATCATCACGCCGAGGAAGATCGCGACGGCGAGCACCAGGTTCATGAACGGGCCCGCGAACATCACGATGACGCGCTTCCAGGGCTTGCGCGTGTAGAAGAGCCGGGTCTCGTCGCCGGGCTTCAGCTCCTCGAAGGCCGCCGAGCGGGCGTCCTCGATCATTCCGCGCCAGGGCGAGGTGGAGCGGGCCTCGATACGGCCGTCCTCGCCCGGCGGGAACATCCCGATCATGCGGATGTAGCCGCCGGCCGGGATCGCCTTGATCCCGTACTCCGTCTCGCCCTTGTGCCGCGACCAGATCGTGGGGCCGAAGCCGACCATGTACTGGGGCACGCGGATGCCGAAGAGCTTGGCCGTGGAGAGATGGCCGAGCTCGTGCCAGGCGATGGAGAAGAGCAGTCCCACGGCGAAGAGCACTATGCCGAGGACCGTCAACAGAATCGTCATGCGCGAGCCTCCGCTGTTGCCATCGCTGTCTGTGCCGCCAGTTCCCGGGCGCGGGCACGCGCCCAGGTCTCCGCTTCCAGGACGTCCGGGACCGTCAGCGAGGTTCCCCGTACGCCCTGGTGCTCACCGACGACTGCCGTGACCGTATCCATGATTCCGTTGAACGGCAGCCGTCCCGCGAGAAACGCGTCGACGCATTCCTCGTTCGCGGCATTGAACACCGCCGGGGCCGTACCGCCCAGTTCCCCCACGTGCCGGGCGAGTCCAACGGACGGGAAGGCCTCGGTGTCGAGGGGGAAGAACTCCCAGGTGGAGGCCTTCGACCAGTCGAAGGCGGGCGCCGCGTCGGGCACCCGCTGGGGCCAGCCGATGCCGATGGCGATCGGGCCGCGCATGTCCGGCGGGGTGGCCTGGGCGAGGGTCGAGCCGTCCGTGAACTCCACCATCGAGTGGACATAGGACTGGGGGTGGACGACGACCTCGATGCGGTCGAACGGGATGTCGTAGAGGAGGTGCGCCTCGATGACCTCCAGGCCCTTGTTGACGAGCGTCGCGCTGTTGACCGTGATCACCGGCCCCATGGCCCAGGTGGGGTGCGCGAGGGCGTCCTCGGGGGTGACGTCGGCGAGCTCGGCCCTCGTACGGCCGCGGAAGGGGCCGCCGGACGCGGTGACGACGAGCTTGCGGACGTCGGCGCGGGTGCCGGCGGCCAGGGCCTGGAAGAGCGCGGCGTGCTCGGAGTCGACGGGGATGATCTGGCCGGGCTTCGCCAGCGCCTTGACCAGGGGGCCGCCGACGATCAGCGACTCCTTGTTGGCGAGAGCGAGGGTGCGGCCGGCTTCGAGGGCGGCGAGGGTGGGCGCGAGGCCGATGGAGCCGGTGATGCCGTTGAGCACGGTGTGGCAGTCGGATGCGGCGAGCTCGGCCGCCGCGTCGGGTCCGGCGAGGATCTCGGGCAGCGGCTCGCCCGCCCCGTACCGCGCCCGGAGGGCCTCGCGGAGCGCGGGTACGGCGTCCTCGCGCGCGACGGCGACCGTGCGCACCCGGAGTCTGTGCGCCTGCTCGGCGAGCAGCTCGACCCTGCCGCCCGCGGCGGAGAGCGCGGTGACGCGGAAGCGGTCGGGGTTGCGCAGGACCAGGTCGATGGCCTGCGTACCGATGGACCCGGTGGAGCCGAGGACGACGATGTCCCGGCGGCCTTCGGCCGGATCGAAGGCGATGTGCGGGTCGGCGAGGGGGGATGGGCTGTCGCTCATGCCCCCCATTGTGGCCGCATCCGCTGTGGGCCCGGACAGGGTGTCCCCGGACGCGGCGTCCCTGGAGAGGTGCCTCCGGGCGGGGCGTGTCGGGGAAGGGCCTCCTACGCGCCCTTCGCGGCCCCCGCGGAGAACTTCTCCCACTGGGCCGTGATCACTTCCTCCGGGACTCCCCCGATGTCCTTGGTGTCGGTGATCTCCGCGCGGAAGGAGAGCGTGGTGGAGCCGGAGCGGACGACGGTGAGGTACTCGTACAGCTTCAGCTTCCCCTTCACGTCGAGGATCGTGAAGCGGTACGCCTTCGCCTCGTCGCCGACGGCCGGGGCCTTGGCCGGCTCAACCTTCAGATACTTCGCCTTCGCAATGGCGCGTATCTCGGTGAACCCGGCGGCGCACTCCTTGCCGGCCGTGTCGAGGGCCTTCATGACACCGGCCGCGTCCTTGGGGCTGTAGCTGCGCAGCTGTACGGCGACGGTGGTGCCGATCATCTCGTCGGGGACGTCGACCTGGCGGTGCACCTCCGCTGCGGGAGCGAACGCGGTGGCGCCCTTGGCGAGGCTGACCAGCGGCTGGCAGGTGGCCGGGTCGGCGGTGTACTCCTCGCCGAGCGGCGCGCCGAGGGTGAACTCGGACGCGGTGTACTTGCCGACCTTCTCGCCGTCGGTGAAGGCGAGAGCGGTGAGCTGCTGCTGGGTGAGGGCGCCGGGGGCGACCGAGCCGCTTCCGGCGCTCGCCGACGGCTTGTCGTCCCCGCCGGGCTTTCCGTCCTTCGCGTCCCCGCCGCAGCCGGCCGTGCCGGTGAGCACGGCACCGACGAGCGCGACGGCGGCGGCGCGCCGGATCAGCTGGTTTCCCGCCCCGAACATCCTTGCCCCGTTCCTCGGTTGATGTGGCAAGGCCCACCGTATCGGCAGCAGGTGGCGGGGTGTTGTGCCCACCCTCCCCCACAGCCCTTCGGGCATGGGGGAGGGTGGGCACGACTCGCGTCACCGGATGGGGCGGTGGACGTTCTCCCGTTGTGCCGGGCCGGGGGTGGCGTCCGCGATCCAGGGGCCCTCGCCGCTGGGGTCGATGACGCCCTGTTCCAGCCAGGTATAGGTGCCGGCGAGGACGCCCTTGACCACCCTGCGGTCGAGGTCGTCCGTGTTCGTCCAGAGCCGGCCGAAGAGTTCGTCGACGCGGATCCGCGACTGGCGGCAGAACGCGTCCGCGAGCTGGTACGCCTCGCGACCGTGGTCGCCGGTGATCCGCAGGTGCTCCGCGCGTACGCACGCCGCGCTCATCGCGAAGAGTTCGGCACCGATGTCGACGACCCTGCCGAGGAAGCCCTGCTTGGTCTCCATCCGGCCCTGCCAGCGGGACATCGCGTAGAACGTGGAGCGGGCGAGCTTGCGTGCCGAGCGCTCCACGTACCGAAGGTGCGTGGAGAGGTCGGTGTGGCCGGGCCGGTGGAACTCGGCGTACGAGCCCGGCAGTTGCCCCGGCCCCGCCACGAGTTTCGGCAGCCAGCGGGCATAGAACGCGGTCGCCTGCGCGCCCGCCTTCGCCTTGTCGCCGAGGGACTTGTCCGGGTCGATGATGTCGCCGGCGACCGCGAGATGCGCGTCGACCGCCTCGCGGGCGATCAGCAGATGCATGATCTCGGTCGAGCCCTCGAAGATCCGGTTGATCCGCATGTCGCGCAGCATCTGCTCGGCCGGCACCGCGCGTTCGCCGCGCGCGGCCAGTGACTCCGCGGTCTCGAAGCCGCGGCCGCCGCGGATCTGGATCAGTTCGTCGGCGATCAGCCAGGCCATCTCGGAGCCGTACAGCTTGGCGAGTGCCGCTTCGATGCGGATGTCGTTGCGGTCCTCGTCGGCCATCTGGGACGACAGGTCGACGATCGCCTCCAGGGCGAAGGTGGTGGCCGCGATGAAGGAGATCTTCGAACCGACGGCCTCGTGCTTGGCGACGGGCTTGCCCCACTGCTCACGCACGGCGGACCACTCGCGTGCGATCTTGAGCGACCACTTGCCCGCGCCCACGCACATCGCGGGCAACGACAGCCGCCCGGTGTTGAGCGTGGTCAGGGCGATCTTGAGGCCCGCGCCTTCGGGGCCGATACGGTTCGCCGCCGGGACGCGGACCTGGTGGAAGCGGGTCACACCGTTCTCGAGACCGCGCAGACCCATGAAGGCGTTCCGGTTCTCGACCGTGATGCCCGGGGACGCTGCCTCGACGACGAAGGCGGTGATGCCGCCTTTGTGGCCGTCGGACCGGGGCACGCGGGCCATGACGACGAGGAGGTCGGCGACCACACCGTTGGTGGTCCAGAGCTTGACCCCGTCGAGGACGTAGTCGTCCCCGTCGGGCACCGCCGTGGTCGCGAGTCGCGCCGGGTCGGAGCCCACGTCCGGCTCGGTGAGCAGGAACGCCGTGATGTCCGTACGGGCGCATCGGGGCAGGAACGTGTCCTTCTGCTCCGGCGTGCCGAAGAGCTTCAGCGGCTGCGGTACGCCGATGGACTGGTGCGCGGAGAGCAGCGCACCCACGGCCGGGCTGGCGGAGCCGACGAGAGCCAGGGCCTTGTTGTAGTACACCTGGGTGAGCCCGAGACCGCCGTACTTCGGATCGATCTTCATACCGAGGGCGCCGAGTTCCTTCAGCCCGCTGATCACCTCGTCCGGGATCCGGGCCTCGCGCTCGATGCGGGCGCTGTCGATCCGTGTCTCGCAGAAGTCGCGCAGCTTGGCGAGGAACTGCTCGCCGCGCTGGACGTCCTCGGGGGACGGCATCGGATGGGGGTGGATCAGGTCGAGCCGGAAGCGGCCCAGGAACAGTTCCTTGGCGAAACTGGGCTTGCGCCAGCCCTGCTCGCGGGCTGCCTCGGCGACCTGACGGGCTTCCCGTTCGGAGACCTTGGGCGCGGATTGCGGTGTGGATGGGGCGGACATGAGGGACTCACCTCGCCGCAGCGTCGGGGGCGGCCGCACGGAATTACCGTACGGTGCTACTCGTCCGTATCTACCCGAATACCGACCACCCCACCAGTCCTGCGGCGCAGCCGGGTGTATGCGTGCACGCAGAGACACGAAGACGGCCGAAGCCCCCGCACAGTGGGCTCCGGCCGTCGGCTCGGGCGGTACTACAGGGCCAGTCCGGTGAGGACGAGGACCCGCTCGTACGTGTAGTCGTCCATCGCGTACCTGACGCCCTCGCGGCCCACGCCGGACTGCTTGACGCCGCCGTACGGCATCTGGTCGGCGCGGTAGGAGGGGACGTCGCCGACGATCACGCCGCCGACCTCGAGTGCGCGGTGGGCGCGGAACGCGGTCTGCAGGTCGCGCGTGAAGACGCCGGTCTGCAGGCCGAACTTGGAGTTGTTCACCTCGGCGAAGGCCTCGGCCTCGCCGTCGACCCGGTGCAGGGTCAGGACCGGGCCGAAGACCTCCTCGCAGGCCAGCGTGGCGTCGCCCGGCAGGTCGGCGAGCACGGTCGGGGCGTAGGTCGCGCCGTCGCGCTTGCCGCCGGCGAGCAGCTTCGCGCCGCCGGAGACGGCCTCGTCGACCCAGGACTCGACGCGCTTGGCCGCGTCCTCGCTGACGAGCGGGCCGACGTCGGTCGCGTCGTCGGAGGGGTCGCCCGTGCCCTGCTGCTCGACGGCGGCGACGATCTTCGGGACGAGCCGGTCGTAGACCGACGCGTCGGCGATGACGCGCTGCACGGAGATGCAGGACTGGCCGCCCTGGTAGTTGGAGAAGGTGGCGATCCGGGTCGCGGCCCAGTCGAGGTCCTCCTCGGAGGACCAGTCGGCGAGGACGACGGCCGCGGCGTTGCCGCCGAGCTCCAGGGTGCAGTGCTTGTGCGGCACGGACTCCTGGATGGCGTAGCCGACCTTGTCCGAGCCGGTGAAGGAGATGACCGGCAGGCGCTCGTCCTTGACCAGGGCGGGCATGGACTCGTTCAGGACCGGCAGGACGGACCAGGAGCCGGCGGGCAGCTCGGTCTCGGCCAGCAGCTCACCGATGATCAGGCCGGAGAGCGGGGTCGCGGGCGCCGGCTTGAGGATGATCGGCGCGCCGACCGCGATGGCCGGGGCGATCTTGTGGGCGCACAGGTTCAGCGGGAAGTTGAACGGCGCGATGCCGAGGACGACGCCCTTGGGGAAGCGGCGGGTGAGCGCGAGGCGGCCCTGGCCGCCGGCGTCGGTGTCGAGGCGCTGGGCCTCGCCGCCGTTGAAGCGGCGGGCCTCCTCGGCGGCGAAGCGGAAGACGGAGACGGCGCGGCCGACCTCACCGCGGGCCCACTTGATGGGCTTGCCGTTCTCGGCGGAGATCAGCTGGGCGATCTCCTCGGTGCGCTCGACCAGACGCCTGGACACGTGGTCGAGAGCGGCGGCACGAACGTGGGCGGGGGTCGCCGCGAACTCGTCCACGACGGCGTGCGCGGCGGCCACGGCCTCCTCGACCTGGGCCTCGGTCGGCACGGACACGGTGCCGACGACGCGGCCGTCCCAGGGGGACGTGACGTCGAAGGTCGTCTCGCCGGTGGCCTGGCGGCCGGCGAGCCAGAAGGCGTGGGTGGAAGTCATATGCGAGTCCCGGCCCTTCCGAAGTAGTGGGGTTCTCTCCTCCACACGGTAGGGGGGTGGACCGGAATCGTGGTTTGTCCGCGTTGGAGTGGTCGGTGGGGCGGCCTGGCCGCTTTGGCGAGTGCGCAGGTCAGCGACGGCTTTCCCGGCCGCGGCGTTCCGTGCTGACGATCAGGCACACACCTGCCACGACGACGGCGCCACCGAGAGCGATCGGCCAGGTCAGCTGCTCGTTCAGGATCAGTGCGCCGAGGAGTACGGCCACGACCGGGTTGACGTAGGCGTACGTGGCGACGAGCGAGAGCGGCGCGGAGTGCAAAAGCCACGCGTACGCCGTGAACGCGATGAGCGAGCCGAAGACGACGAGATACGCGAGGGCGGTCCAGGAGCGGCCGGACACCTCGCTGAGCACGAAGCCGTGCTGCTCGCCCCGGCCGAGGCCGACCAGCAGACAGCCGATGCCGCCCGCGACCATTTCGTACGCGCTCGCCGCGAAGGGGTTGGCGGGCATGGGGATGCGGGCGGAGGAGAAGGAGCCGACCGACCACATGACGGTCGCCCCGATCACGGTGAGGACGCCCCAGAGGCGTACGTCGCCGCTCAGCCCGGGGAGGGTCAGCACGGCGAGGCCCGCGAGCCCGAGCAGGACGCCGCTGTACGCGCCGATGCCGGGGCGCTCGCCGAAGGCCCTGCGGAGCACGACGACCCAGGCGGGGACGACGGCGATGAGGAGGGCGGTGAGCCCGGAGGGCACGGCCGTCTCGGCGAGGACGACGAGTCCGTTGCCGCCGAGGAGGAGCAGCAGACCGACGACCGCGGCGGAGGCGAGCTGGGCGCGGGTGGCCTTCAGCGCGGCGGGCCCCTGCCGCCAGGCGATGATCGCGGCGAGGATCAGTCCGGCGGTGATGAAGCGGGCCCCGGCGGACAGGAACGGCGGCATCGTCTCGACGACGACGCGGATGCCGAGGTACGTCGATCCCCAGACGACGTACACGATGGCGAGCGCGCCCCAGACGGCTCCGGATATCCGGCGCCCGGGTGCGGTGGAAGCGGTGGATGCCGCGGCGGTGGTGCGGGGTGCTTCGGCCGCGGGGGTACCGGTGCAGGGAGCAGGTTGCGTCATCGGTCCTTCTCGTCCTCGTCTCGCGGACGGGCGGCGGGTGCCTCCCCGTCGCTGGAGATCACGAGGCAGGACCCTAGTCGTTCAGCAATCAAAAGCCAGAATTTCTGCCCGACTTCGGGCAGCAGAGGTGAAAATTTTTCCCTCCCCGCCCCTCCCGGCTAGGTCGATGTGCGGCTCCCGTCTCCGGGGCGGCGCGTTTCCAGCCCGTCCGTCGCGCCAGGACACCCGGGCCACCTGCGGTACCGGAGAGCGCCCGCAGGGCCGGGCATGGGGCAGGCCGGAGCCCGAAGGGTCACTCGGGGGTCGGACCCGCCGTCGCCTTCAGGGCCAGCCAGAGCTCCATGCGGACGTCCGGGTCGTCCAGGGAGCGGCCGAGGATCTCCTCGACGCGGCGCATGCGGTAGCGGAGGGTGTGGCGGTGGACGCCCAGGTCGGCGGCCGCCGCATCCCACTGACCGTGGCGGGACAGCCAGGCGCGCAGGGAGGCGACGAGGTCGCCGCGGCCGGTCGCGTCGTGTTCGTACAGGGCGCGGAGCATGCCGTCGGCGAAGGCCCGCACGGCGTCGTCGGCGAGGAGCGGCAGGACGGAGCCGGCGGCGAGCTCCTCGTGCTCGACGAGGGCGCGGCCGCGGCGGCGGGCGACGGAGAGGGCCTGCTCGGCCTGCTTGTACGCCGACGCGACGGCGATCGGGCCGGTCGGGGCGGACATGCCGATGACGATGCCCGCCTCTTCGGCCTCCCGTTCCGGGTACGACTCGCAGGCGGCCACGACCGCTCCACCGTCGACCGCCAGGACGACGAGCCGGTCGTCGCCCTCGGGAACGGTCAGCATCGCCTCCCCCGACCGGGACGCCGCGGACTCCAGCGACTCGGCGAGCGCGTGCACGGGGTGCTCGGCGGCCGGGTCCGGCTCGCCCGCCAGCTCGGCGATCAGCAGCCGGAAGGGGGCGTCGAGGAGCTCGCCGTACAGATCCCCGGCGACCGCCCGGGCGTGGTCCGGCTGCCCGGACAGCATCATCCTCAGCACCGCCGCGCCAAGGCGCTGCTCGGCGGCCTGCAGCGAGCGGGAGCGTTCCGTCGTCAGCGTCAGCAGGGCGACCGCGGAATGCACGGCGTACCGCTCGGCCGTCCCCAGCGGGGCGCCCGTGCCGACGGCGAGCGCGCCGCGCACCCGCCGCCCGGTACCGAGCGACTGCAGCTCGACCCGGTCCTCCGTCCCGCCCACGACGGCGCTGGCGGGCGCGGGCCGCTCACGCAGTCGCTCGACGTCGGCGGTGAGCCGGGCCGCGCGCCGGGTGGCCCAGTCGGGAGCGGCCGCGACGACGGCACCGGAAGCGTCGTAGAGCGCGGCCCAGCCGTCGACATGCGCGGCGAGCTTGGCGAGCAGCGCGGCCGGGCCCTCGGCGAGTGCGGCGCGGGTCAGCTCGCGCTGGGCTTCGAAGCCCGCGGTCACGGCCCGGTACTGGTCGGCGGCGATGGCGGCCGACACGGCCTTGCTGATGGCGAGGAAGGGGGTACGGCGCGGCACTTCGAGGAGCGGGAAGTCCTCCTCCTCGGCCGCGTCCAGCAGCGCCTCCGGGATGTCGTCGTAGTTGACGCCGACGGCGAAGCCGAGCCCGACCACTCCGGCGCCGTCCAGTCGCCGCACATAGCGGCGCATCGCCTCGTGGTCCGCGGCATCCAGCGTCATCGCGGTGACGAGGAGCAGCTCGCCGCCCTCCATGTACGGCACGGGGTCGGCGAGCTCGCTGACGTGCGCCCAGCGCACGGGGGTCCCGAGTCGGTCCTCCCCGGCGCGCACGGTCAGTTTGAGCGCGGAGTGCTGGACAAGCTGGGCGAGGGTGACCGGCATGGGACCGCGGGCTTTCGGCAGAGGGTGAGTGCTTCTGGCTTTTTCGCCGTCCCGTATGAACGGCACACCTCGATTCTGCCACCGCGTACGGATAGCCGGGTCAGGTCCGGTCAGCCGGCCAGATCCCGCCTGCCGGTTCACGTCCGGCCGGCCGGGTCAGCTTCGCAGATCCACCAGCAGTGGCGGGGTGTGTTCGCCGCGCACCGACGTGAGGGACAGCACCGCATGCCCGGCGGGCACGGAGTGCGCCAGCTCGGACGCCGACCAGCGCTCCCGCTCGACCTCACGGACCGTCACCGCTTCCGCGGTGGCGGCCTTTCCGGTCACCAGGCGCCGCATGAAGTGCAGCGCCTTGGTCAGCGGCTCGTCCGAGATGATCTGCCGGTTGGTGACGTCCCGGGTCTGCACCCACTCTGTGCCCCAGGTCTCGGCGAAGCGCCCGCCGTCCCATGGCGCGAGCCCGGCGAACGCCATCCGGCAGCCGACCGCGCCCAGCAGCGGCCCGCGCAGCGCCTCGGGCACGTCCTCCAGTGTCCGTAGCGACAGGACGACCCCGGCGTTCGCGGAGCGCAGCCTCTGCACGGCCCGCACCGAGTCCGCCGTGACGGTGCAGGTGGCGTCGTCGAGGACCAGGCAGGCGAAGAGCGAGCGGTCGGTGCGGGCGAGCGCGGCCTCGGTGAACTGGGCGAGGACGAGCCGGGCGATGATCCGGGACGCCTCGGCGTGACCGCGCTCGGGCAGGTCGACGCGCACCCGCAGCGGGTGCTCAATGGCCCGCAGCGAGAACTGCCGGCCGGGCTCTTTCGTACGGAAGAACGGCGCGAACGCGGGCCGGTCGAGGAACGCGATCCGCTCGGCGAGCAGCACACCGACATCGTCCGCGCGCTCCGACTGGCGCCCGCGGGCGTCGAGTTCGCGCAGCTGGGAGGCCTCACCGGCCGCCTCCAGGGCCGTGCGCAGCTCGCCCAGTGCCGCGGGCGCGCCGCCGACGAGGTCGCGCAGCTCCGGCACGGCGGGGAAGTGGCCGTGGACGCTCCGGTACGGCCCGATGAGCTGGGCGAGCGCGGTGGCGGCCCGGCGGCTGTCGACCGCCAGGTCGCCGACGAGCGCCTCGGCGAGGATGCGGGCGGCCTCGTCGGGGTCGTCGGCGCCGCCGTAGAGATCGAGGTCGTGCGTGGACTCGGGCCGCCCGGGGGCGATGACGAGGTCGAAGGCGTCGTCGGGGGCGAGCGCCGTGCCGTGGGCGGTGACGGCGACGACGGCGGCCCGGTTGGCGAGCGCCTGCAGACACATGGCCTCGACGACGGGCCGCACGAGCCGCACGGTCTTCCCGGACCCGGAGGGCCCGACGGCCAGCAGCGAGGTCCCGAGCAGCGCGGGTTCGAGGGCGACTCCGGTGGTGCGGCGGGCGTACGGATTGCGGGGGTGGTCGGCGGCGGTGCCGATCCGCACCTGCCCGGTGGCGAGGTCATGGGCGGCCGTGCGGACGGGCAGGTCCCGTACGCCCGAGGGGTGGGCACACGCGGCGGGGCCGTCGGCGCGGACGGCGTCGGTGAAGGCGGGCAGCCGCTCGGGCCGGGTCCGGACGCCCTGCCAGGCGCGGCGGATCCGGGCGTAGTCGACATCGCCGAGCGTGCCCTTCCTCGTCGCCTCGGCGAGGGTGCGCGCCGCCTCGTCGAGCCCGGCGGCGCGCAGCTCGGGCCAGTCGGCGGGGTCCTCCTTGGGCGGGGGCGGCGGGGCGGGGGCGTCCTTCCTGTGGGCGTACCGGCGCCAGATCTCCGGTACGTGGCCGATACGGGCGAAGAAGACGAGCAGGCCACCGCCGACGAGGGCGTAGTACACATAGCTGGCCGTGGCCCAGACCGGCGGGTCCGCGCGCCAGGAGTCGGGGGTGAGGACGAGCAGCGGCCAGAGCCAGTAGCGGCCGAGGTAGCCGTTCCACAGGAGGGACCAGAGCAGCCAGCCGGAGAGCAGGGCGATGAGGGCGCCCGTGAAGAGCCGCCGGGCGGGGATGAGCTCGGGCTCCTGCTCCGGGCGCGGCCGGTGGCCGAGGCGCCAGAAGCCCGGGTCGGCCTGGGGCCGGGGCGTACGCAGCCAGTCGGCGACGGACGCGCCGGTGGACGGGGCGGGGGCGTGCGAGGGGGCCGGGGGGACGGCGGGCGGCATCGGCGGGGGCCCGGCGGGGCGCGGGACGGATTGCGGGGCCGCGTGCGCGCTCCCGGCGCTGCCCGCCCGCGTACCGCGTGCGTCGTACGTGCCTTCGGTGTCCATGAACCCTGCCCCCTGACCAGCCAGGACCGCGTCTGTGCCACCGTCAATCTAGTGCCCTGCGGCGGGGAGTTCAGCGAGTACGCCACGGGCGAGCCGCTGCAGGGCGGCGGTGATCCGCTCCGGCGTGAGGCCGAGGGTGCGGTGCCGAAGGACCCGGCCGACGCCGGACGCCTCGTCGCGCCGGCACTCGTCGTCGGTGGAATGGTCCTCGCCCCGGTCGCAAACCCCGAGTGAACGGTGATCCTGGAAAGAGCCCCCGACACTTCCGGAGGGAATCCCGAGGCGAACCGCTCTATGTCCGTGACGGACAACGACACGCCCCCACCACTCCCGAACGGAGCATGCCCGACCCCCGGACCCGGACCTAGCCTGCGAAGAAAGCAGAAGTGCGTCCGAAACACCCCCAGGAGCCCTCATGACCGCAATCCCGCAGGAGCGCCGCGTCGTCACCGCCATCCCCGGCCCGAAGTCGCAGGAGCTGCAGGCCCGTCGTCTCTCCGCGGTCGCGGGCGGCGTGGGTTCCGTGCTGCCGGTGTTCACCACCCGCGCCGGTGGCGGCATCATCGAGGACGTCGACGGCAACCGCCTCATCGACTTCGGCTCCGGCATCGCCGTGACCTCCGTGGGCGCCTCCGCCGAGGCCGTCGTGCGCCGCGCGTCCGCCCAGCTGCAGGACTTCACCCACACCTGTTTCATGGTCACGCCGTACGAGGGCTATGTAGAGGTCTGTGAGGCCCTCGCCGAGCTCACCCCGGGCGACCACGCCAAGAAGTCCGCGCTGTTCAACTCCGGCGCCGAGGCCGTCGAGAACGCCGTCAAGATCGCGCGTTCGTACACCAAGCGCCAGGCCGTCGTTGTCTTCGACCACGGCTACCACGGCCGCACGAACCTCACGATGGCGCTGACCGCCAAGAACATGCCGTACAAGCACGGCTTCGGCCCGTTCGCCCCCGAGGTCTACCGCGTCCCGGTGGCGTACGGCTACCGCTGGCCGACCGGCCCGGAGAACTGCGGCCCGGAGGCCGCCGCCCAGGCCATCGACCAGATCACCAAGCAGGTCGGCCCCGACAACGTCGCCGCGATCATCATCGAGCCGGTCCTCGGTGAGGGCGGCTTCATCGAGCCGGCCAAGGGCTTCCTCCCGGCGATCGCCCAGTTCGCCAAGGACAACGGCATCGTCTTCGTCGCCGACGAGATCCAGTCCGGCTTCTGCCGCACCGGCCAGTGGTTCGCCTGCGAGGACGAGGGCGTCGTCCCGGACCTGATCACCACGGCCAAGGGCATCGCGGGCGGTCTGCCGCTCGCCGCCGTCACCGGCCGCGCCGAGATCATGGACGCCCCGCACGCGGGCGGCCTGGGCGGCACCTACGGCGGAAACCCGGTGGCCTGCGCCGGTGCGCTCGGCGCCATCGAGACGATGCGGGAGCAGGACCTCAACGGCAAGGCCAAGCGCATCGAGGAGGTCATGAAGGGCCGCCTCGCCACCATGCAGGAGAAGTACGAGATCATCGGCGACATCCGCGGCCGCGGCGCCATGATCGCGATCGAGCTGGTGAAGGACCCGGCCACCAAGGAGCCGAACCCCGAGGCCGCCGGCGCGCTCGCCAAGGCCTGCCACGCCGAGGGCCTGCTCGTCCTGACCTGCGGTACGTACGGCAACGTGCTCCGCTTCCTGCCGCCGCTGGTGATCGGCGAGGACCTGCTGAACGAGGGTCTGGACATCCTGGAGGCCGCGTTCGCCACGGTGTGACCCCGGCGGCTGGGGGGTGACCCCCAGTAATCGCGCGCTCCCTGTGAAGAAGGTGTGGGGGGCCGATGGCGGGATGGAGTTCCGGCTGTTGGTCCCCCCTCCTGCTGACGTACGGTTTCTGCAGATGAGAGAAACACCCCGCCCGCAGGGGACTGCGAGCGATTCCAGGCCGGAGCATCCCCAGCCCCGACCTGGCCGTGCCCTCGCGCACACCACCGGAGCCTCTGGGTCCGGAACTCCTCACCGATCGGATGGCCGCCCGCCCCAAACCCCCCGGGGCGCGCGGCAAACCGATCCAGGCGGCCGCCTCGGAACCACCCCCCCTGTTCCGGGGCGGCCGGCTCTTTCCCGGGCTTCCCAGGTTTCGCTGGTCTCCCTGCTCTCCCCGGCGCTCTGCGCCGTCCTCTTCGCGCTGATCACCTGGCAGGTCGCCGCGCACGGTCCGCTGCGCGCCCTGGACGAGCGCGTGGACCGTGCGGTCGTGGGCGACGGCCCCGCCGGGCTCACCGAATTCCTCGCCGACCTCGGCAGCATGCCGGTCGCGCTGCCGGTGCTCGCCGCGGCGGTCACGTACGCGCTGTACAGGCGGCGGCGCCACCATGCCCTGGCCGTCGTCCTCGCCATGGCCCTCGTGCCGGCTCTCGTCGCCCCGCTCAAAGCACTCACCGACCGTCCGGGGCCGCTGACCGCCGAGACCGGCTACTACCCGTCGGGGCACGCGGCCACGGCGATGGTGGCGTACGTCGGTGCGGCGCTGCTCATCGGCAGATGGCTGATGCCCGTCGCCGTCATGCTCACGGTGGCGACGGGCATCGGCCTCGTCCTGCGTGGTTACCACTGGCCCCTGGACGTGCTGGGCAGTTGGTGTCTGTGCGGGGTGCTGCTGCTGGTCACCAGGAGTACGCGTCGAAGTTCCGGGAGAACTCCCAGCCTCCGAACCGGTCCCAGTTGACCGACCAGGTCATCAGCCCGCGCAGCCCCGGCCATGTCCCATGGGTCTGGTAAGAGCCGCAGTTGGTGTGCTTCGTCAGACAGTCCAGCGCCTTGTTGACCTCGACGGGCGGCGTATGGCCGTTGCCCGCATTCGTCGTGGCGGGCAGGCCGATCGCCACCTGATCCGGGCGCAGGGCAGGGAAGAACCTCGACTGGTCCTTGGCGACCGGGAAACCGGTGAGGAGCATGTCGGTCATGGAGACGTGGAAGTCGGCGTTCCCCATGTTGTGGTACTGGTCGTCGAGCCCCATGATCGGGCCCGAGTTGTAGTGCTGGACGTGGAGCAGGGTGAGGTCGTCCCGCAGGGCGTGGATGACCGGGAGGTACGCCCCGCAGCGGGGGTCCTGGCCGCCGAACGGCCCGGAGCCGTAGTACTGGTAGCCGAGCTGCACGAAGAACGTCTCCGGTGCCATGGTCAGCACGAAGTCGTCGCCGTACTTGGCCTTGAGGGTCTTGAGCGCCGAGATCAGGTTGACGACCACCGGGGTGGTGGGGTTGCGGAAGTCGGTGTCGCCCGCGTTCAGGGACAGTGAGTGGCCCTCGAAGTCGATGTCGAGGCCGTCGAGTCCGTAGTCGTCGATGATCTTCGATACGGACGAGACGAAGGTGTCGCGGGCGGCGGTGGTGGCGAGCTGGACCTGGCCGTTCTGGCCGCCGATGGAGATCAGGACCTTCTTGCCCGCGGCCTGCTTGGCCTTGATGGCGGCCTTGAAGTCGGCGACGGACTCGACGTTCGGGCACTCGCTCGCCGGGCAGAGGGTGAAGCGGATGTCGCCGGAGGTCACCGAGGTCGGTTCGCCGAAGGCGAGGTTGATGATGTCCCAGGAGTCGGGCACGTCGGCCATGCGCGTGTAGCCGGAGCCGTTGGCGAAGCTCGCGTGGAGATAGCCGACCAGGGCGTGTGCGGGCAGGCCGGGCCCGGGGCCGCCGCCCGGCGTCGTCGTCGCGGTGACGGCCGTGGACTTCGGCGACTCACCCGCGCTGTTGGTGGCGGTGACCTGGAAGCTGTACGAGGTGGAGGCGGCCAGTCCCGTCACGGTGGCCGAGGTCCCGGTCACCGAGAGGATCTTGGTGCCGCTGCGGTAGACGTTGTAGCCGGTTGCTCCGGGGACGGGTGACCAGGAGAGCGGCACGGTGGAGGAGGTGGGGGTGCCGGCGGTGAGCCCGGTCGGCGCCGCCGGGATCCCGACCGGGGCGCCGCCCGGGCCGAAGAGGGAAAGGTCGTCGGCCTGGTAGGCGCCGGTGCCGTACCAGCCGTGCGAGTAGATCGTCACGGAGGTCGTACTGGCACCGGTGGTGAACGTCGTCGTCAGCTTCTGCCAGTCGGGGGCCGACTGGGTCCAGGTCGACACGTCGCTGGTGCCGGTGCCGGACGCCCCGAGGTAGACGTAGCTGCCCCGCACCCAACCGCTGAGCGTGTACGAGGAGTTGGGCTGCACGGTGACGGTCTGCGAGCACTTGGCGTTGTCGCTGCCGGCCGGGGTCGCCTGCAGCGCCTTGCTGCCGCTGTGCACGGGGGACGAGACGACCGCACCACTGCCCGCCGTACAACTCCAGCCGTCCAGGCCGGACTCGAAGCCGCCGTTGCGCGCCAGCTCGGCGTCTGCCGCCTGTGCGGTGTGGGCGGACGCGACGAGTCCGCTCGCGGCGAGGAGGGCCGCCACGACGACGGCGAGGGGTCTGGTGCGGGCCACAACTGCCTCCGGGGGTGGGGGATTCGAGGTGGAGCCCGGCAAAAGATGGTCCAGACCAATCAGGTTGTCAAGACCTCCGACACCGCACCGGTGCGCTCACACCTCGCCCTGCTCGGCGATCGCGGCCGCTGCGCGGGACACGAAAAGGATCGCCGCCTGTACGCCAGGGGCGCACAAGCGGCGATCCGTCAAAAGCGGGTGTCAGCTGTCGAAGCCGAGGCCGAGGCGGTCCATCACCTTCAGCCACAGATTCCGCCGCCCGCCGTTGGCGTCCGCGCGGGCCAGCGACCACTTGGTGATGCCGATCCCGGCCCAGGCGACCGGCTCCGGCGGGAACGGCATCGGCTTCGTGCGCACCATCTCCAGCTCGGTGCGCTCGGTGCGCTCGCCCGCGAGGAGGTCGAGCATCACCTCCGCGCCGAAGCGCGTGGCGCCGACGCCGAGTCCGGTGTATCCGGCGGCGTACGCCACCTTCCCGCCGTGGGCCGTACCGAAGAAGGCGGAGAAGCGCGAGCAGGTGTCGATCGCGCCGCCCCAGGCATGGCTGAAGCGCAGCCCCTCCAGCTGCGGGAAGCACGTGAAGAACTGGCCGGCCAGCTTCAGATACGTCTCGGGCCGGTGGTCCATCTCGGCGGTGACCTTGCCGCCGTACGGATAGATCGCGTCGTAGCCGCCCCACAGGATGCGGCGGTCGGCGGTGATCCGGAAGTAGTGGAACTGGTTGGCGCTGTCCCCGAGTCCCTGACGGTTCTTCCAGCCGATCGAGTCCAGCTGGGCGGGCGACAGGGGCTCGGTCATCAGCGCATAGTCGTACACCGGGACGGTGAACGGGCGGACCCGCTTGACCAGCGACGGGAAGACGTTCGTGCCGAGCGCAACGCGCCGGGCGAAGACCCGGCCGTACGAGGTGCGAACGGCCATCCCCGCGCCGGAGGCCGAGAGGTCGAGGGCGCGGGTGTTCTCGTACACCCGCACGCCGAGGTCGAGACAGGCCTGCTTGAGGCCCCAGGCGAGCTTCGCCGGGTGCAGCATGGCCACTCCGCGCCGGTCGAACAGTCCGCCGAGGAACGTCGGCGAGTTGACCTCGGCCCGCACGGCGTCCTGGTCCAGCAGCTCCAGTCCGTCGCCGAAGCCGAGGCGCTCGGCCTCCTCGTACGTCTCGCGGAGCTCTTCGAGCTGGTGCGGTTCGGTGGCCACGTCGATCTCGCCGGAGCGCTCGAAGTCGCAGTCGATGCCGTAGGTGCCGACGGCGGCCTCGATGGCGTCGAGGTTCCGCGCGCCGAGCTCCTCCAGCTTCACCATCTCCTGCGGCCAGCGGGCGAGCCCGTTGCCGAGGCCATGGGTGAGCGATGCGGCACAGAAGCCGCCGTTGCGGCCCGAGGCGGCCCAGCCCGCCTCGCGGCCTTCGATCAGTACGACATCCCGCTCGGGGTCGCGCTCCTTGGCGAGGAGCGCGGTCCACAGTCCGCTGTAGCCGCCGCCGACGACGAGGAGGTCGGTCCGCTCGTCGCCGGTGAGGGCGGGCAGGGGGTCGGGCTTGCCGGGGTCTTCCAGCCAGAAGGGGACGGGCTGGGCGTCGGAGAGTGATGAGGCAAAGGTCATGGCAGCTGGGGCCATGGTTTCCACTCCTTCAGGACCTATTTCGCTACTGCTGTTTTCTTCCGCCGGTTGCTGATCGCCTGGCCGGCGACAACGACGATGACGGCGATGGCGAACATGGCCGTACCGATGACGTTGATCTGGACGGGCGTACCGCGCTGGGCCGAGCCCCACACGAACATGGGGAAGGTGACGGTGTTGCCCGAGTTGAAGTTGGTGATGATGAAGTCGTCGAAGGAGAGCGCGAAGGACAACAGCGCGCCCGCCGCGATACCCGGGGCCGCGATCGGCAGGGTGACCCGGAGGAAGGTCTGCACGGGACCGGCGTAGAGATCACGCGCGGCCTCCTCCAGACGCGGGTCCATCGACAGGACGCGCGCCTTGACGGCGGCGACGACGAAGCTGAGGCAGAACATGATGTGGGCGATCAGGATCGTCCAGAAGCCCAGCTCGATACCCATGTTGAGGAACAGCGCCAGCAGCGAGGCGGCCATCACGATCTCGGGCATCGCCATCGGCAGGAAGATCAGCGAGTTGATCGTGCCACGCGCCCGGAAGCGGTAGCGGACCAGCGCGAAGGCGATCATCGTGCCGAGGACGGTCGCACCGAGGGTGGACCAGGCGGCGATCTGGAGGGACAGCGAGAGCGAGCCGCACAGGTCGGCGACCCCGCACGGGTCCTTCCAGGCGTCGAGCGAGAACTCCTGCCAGGTGTAGTTGAACCGCCCCTTGGGGTTGTTGAAGGAGAACACCGTCACGACGACGTTCGGCACGATCAGGTAGGCGAGCGTGCCGAGGCCCGCGATGACGACGAGGTTGCGTCGGAGCCACTGCATCAGACCAGGTCCTCCGTTCCGGCGCGGCGGATGTAGACCGTGACCATGATCAGCACGACGGCCATCAGGATGAAGGACAGCGCGGCCGCTGTCGGGTAGTCCAGGATCCGCAGGTACTGCGACTGGATGACATTGCCGATCATGCGGGTGTCCGTGGAGCCCAGCAGCTCGGCGTTGACGTAGTCGCCGCTCGCCGGGATGAAGGTGAGCAGCGTCCCGGAGACCACGCCCGGCATGGACAGCGGGAAGGTGACCTTGCGGAAGGTCGTGGCGGGCGTGGCGTAGAGATCGCCCGCCGCCTCGTGCAGCCGGGTGTCGATCCGCTCCAGCGAGGTGTAGAGCGGAAGGATCATGAACGGCAGGAAGTTGTACGTCAGACCGCAGACGACCGCGAGCGGGGTGGCCAGCACCCTGTCCCCCTCGGTCATGCCCAGCAGGCTGGTGACGTCCAGGATGTGCAGGGCGTTCAGCGTGTCCACGACCGGTCCGCCATCCGCCAGGATCGTCTTCCAGGCGAGGGTGCGGATCAGGAAGCTGGTGAAGAACGGCGCGATGACCAGGATCAGCAGCAGATTGCGCCAGCGGCCCGCCTTGAAGGCGATGAGGTAGGCGAGCGGGTAGCCGAGCAGCAGACACAGCGCGGTGGCGGTGCCGGCGTACAGCAGCGAGCGCAGGAACTGCGGGTAGTACTCCTGGAAGGCCTCCCAGTAGGTCTGGAAGTGCCAGGTGACCTCGAAGCCCTTTTCGAGCGAGCCGGTCTGCACCGAGGTCGAGGCCTGGTAGACCATCGGCAGCACGAAGAAGACCAGCAGCCACAGGACGCCGGGCAGCAGCAGCCAGTACGGGACCAGCTTGCGGCGGACCGAGGGCTTGTGGACGGGTGGTTCAGCGGTGGCGGCCACCGGGGGCGGCGCTTCGGTGACGGTCATGCGCTCTCCTCGACCGTCTCGACACCGGCGTCGATGTCCTGATCGGCGTCGAGGCCGAAGGTGTGCTCGGGGTTCCAATGCAGCACGACCTCGGCACCGGGCACGAGGCGGGAGTCGCGCTCGATGTTCTGTACGTACACCTCCAGCTCGGGGCAGACCGGGCTGTCGATGACGAACTGCGTGGAGACGCCGATGAAGCTGGAGTCGGCGATCCTTCCGGTGATCCGGTTGCGGCCGTCGGCGATGTCTCCCGCGTCGTCGGCGTGCGCGAGCGATATCTTCTCGGGCCTGACGCCGACCAGCAGCTTCCCGCCGCTGCGGGGCTGGGTGGCGACGCGCTGGGCGGGCAGCCGCAGCTTGGCGTCGGCGGCCGAGACGAGGATGTCGCTGCCGCCGGTCTCGGCGACCTCGGCCTCGATGAGGTTGGAGGTGCCGAGGAAGTTGGCGACGAAGGTCGTCTGCGGGTTCTCGTAGAGCTCGGCGGGCGCGCCCAGCTGCTCGACCCGGCCGCCGTTCATCACCGCGACCGTGTCGGCCATGGTCATGGCCTCCTCCTGGTCGTGCGTGACATGGACGAAGGTGATGCCGACCTCGGTCTGGATGCGCTTGAGCTCCAGCTGCATCTGGCGGCGCAGCTTGAGGTCGAGGGCGCCGAGCGGCTCGTCGAGGAGGAGCACCTGGGGGTGGTTGATGAGCGCGCGGGCGACGGCGACGCGCTGCTGCTGGCCGCCGGAGAGCTGGTGCGGCTTGCGGTGCGCGAAGTCCCCGAGCTGGACCAGCTCGAGCATGTCGTCGACCTGCTTCTTGACCGACTTGATGCCGCGGCGGCGCAGTCCGAAGGCGATGTTCTCGGTGATGTTCAGGTGCGGGAAGAGCGCATAGCTCTGGAAGACGGTGTTGACCGGGCGCTTGTGCGGCGGCAGGGCGGTGACGTCCTTGTCGCCGAGGAAGACGGTGCCGGTGGTGGGGTCCTCCAGTCCGGCGATCATGCGGAGCGTGGTGGTCTTGCCGCAGCCGGAGGCGCCGAGCAGGGCGAAGAACGAGCCCGCCGGGACGGTCAGGTCGAGCGGGTGCACGGCGGTGAAGGAGCCGTAGGTCTTGCTGATCCCGGAGAGCCGGACGTCGCCGCCCTCGGTCTTCGAAGTCTTCGAATCAGTCATGGGTCGCGTTCCCAGTGGTGTCGGTGGGCAGGGGGAGGTCAGGCGCCGATGAGCTTGGCGAACTTCTCTTCGTACGCCGTCTCTTCCTTGCTGCTGAGCGAGCGGAAGGCGTGGGACTTGGCGGCCATGGCCTTGTCCGGGAGGATCAGCGTGTTCGAGGCCAGGGCGGGGTCGATCTTCGCGAGCTCGTCCTTCACCCCGTCGACCGGGCAGACGTAGTTGATGTACGCGGCCAGCTGCGCGGCAACCGGAAGCTCGTAGTAGTAGTCGATGAGCTTCTCGGCGTTGGTCTTGTGCCGGGCCTTGGCCGGGACCAGCAGGTTGTCGCTGGAGGTGATGTAACCGGCCGACGGGATCGCGAACTTGATGTCCGGGTTGTCGGCCTGGAGCTGGATGACGTCACCGGCCCAGGCGAGACAGGCGGCGAGGTCGCCCTTGTCCAGGTCCGAGGTGTAGTCGTTGCCGGTGAAGCGGCGGATCTGCTTCTTGTCGACGCCCTTCTGGAGACGGCCGATCGCGGCGTCGTAGTCGGCGTCGGTGAACTTCCCGGGGTCCTTGCCCATGTCGATCAGCGTCATGCCGACCGAGTCGCGCATCTCGGTGAGGAAGCCGACCCGGCCCTTGAGCGTGGGGTCGTCCAGCAGCTGGGTGACCGAGTCCACCTTGCGGCCGCCGGTCGCCTTGGAGTTGTACGCGATGACCGTGGAGATACCGGTCCAGGGGTACGAGTAGGCCCGGCCCGGGTCCCAGTCGGGGCTGCGGAACTGCGAGGACAGATTGGCGAAGGCGTGCGGCAGGTTCGACGGGTCGAGCTTCTGCGCCCAGCCGAGCCGGATCATCCGGGCGGCCAGCCAGTCGGTGACGCAGATCAGGTCTCGGCCGGTGTCCTGGCCGGCCGCGAGCTGCGGCTTGATCTTGCCGAAGAACTCGACGTTGTCGTTGATGTCCTCGGTGTACTTGACCGTGATCCCGGTGCGCTTGGTGAACGCCTCCAGGGTGGGACGGCTCTTCTCGTCCTCACTGATGTCCATGTACTCGGTCCAGTTGGAGAAGGCTATGCGCTTCTCCTTGGCCGAGTGGTCGTCGGAGACCGCTGCGTCGCCCTCCCGCTTGGCGGGCGGGATGCCACAGGCGCTCAGCATCCCGGCACCGCCGATGGTGAGGGCGCCGACGCCTGACGCACGCAGCAGCGAACGGCGGGAGAGGGCGCCCCGGCCGTTCGTCATACTGCGCTGCACAGCGGCCAGCTGGGCCGCGGAGAGGCGGTCGGACTGGTAGTGCTCCATGCGCTGTTCCCTTTCGGGTGGATGAGGCCGCTGGTCGGGCGGCGAGCCACGCGGCAGTAGCCGCAGGTCCTTACGGTCGGTCCCCGAAGATGGTGCGGTGCCAGTCCTTCCTGATCACCGCGGTGTTGTCGTACATCACGTGCTTGACCTGGGTGTACTCCTCGAAGGAGTACGCCGACATGTCCTTTCCGAAGCCGCTGGCCTTGTATCCGCCGTGGGGCATCTCGCTGATGATCGGAATGTGGTCGTTCACCCAGACGCAGCCCGCCTTGATCTCGCGGGTGGCCCGGCCCGCGCGGTACACGTCACGACTCCAGGCGGAGGCGGCCAGACCGTACGGGGTGTCGTTGGCGAGGGCGATGCCCTCGTCGTCGGAGTCGAAGGGCAGGACGACCAGGACCGGGCCGAAGATCTCGGACTGGACGACCTCGCTGTCCTGGGCGGCGCCCGCGATCAGGGTCGGCAGGTAGTACGCGCCCTTCTCCAGGTCCCCGCCGGGCGCCTGCCCGCCGGTGACGACGGTGGCGTACGAACGGGCCCGCTCGACGAAGCCCGCGACCCGGTCGCGCTGGGTGTGCGAGACGAGCGGACCGAGATCCGTGGACGGGTCGAAGGGGTCGCCGAGCCGTACGGTCGCCATCAGATCGGCGACCCCGGCGACGAACGCGTCGTACAGCGGGCGCTGGACGTAGGCGCGGGTCGCGGCGGTGCAGTCCTGGCCGCTGTTGATCAGTGAGCCGGCGACCGCGCCGTGCACGGCGGCCTCCAGGTCCGCGTCGTCGAAGACCACGAAGGGGGCCTTGCCGCCGAGCTCCAGGTGGAGCCGCTTGACGGTGGCGGTGGCGATCTCGGCGACGCGCTTGCCGACCGCGGTCGAGCCGGTGAAGGACGTCATGGCCACGTCCGGGTGCCCGACGAGACGCTCGCCGGCCTCCTTGCCGGCGCCGGTGACGACGTTGACGACACCGTCGGGGATGCCGGCCTCGGCCGCGGCCCGGGCGAACATCAGGGAGGTCAGCGGGGTGAGCTCGGCGGGCTTGAGGACGATCGTGTTGCCCGCCGCGATGGCCGGGAGGACCTTCCAGGCGGCCATCTGGAGCGGGTAGTTCCAGGGCGCGATGGAACCGACGACGCCGATCGGCTCGCGGCGTACGTACGAGGTGTGGTCGCCGCTGTACTCCCCCGCGGACTGCCCTTGGAGATGACGCGCGGCACCGGCGAAGAACGCGGTGTTGTCCACGGTGCCCGGCACGTCGAACTCGCGGGTCAGCTTGATCGGCTTGCCGCACTGCAGCGACTCGGCCTGGGCGAAGTCCTCGGCCTGCTCGGCGAGCACGGACGCGAAGCGGTGGAGGGCGTCGGAGCGCTCGCCGGGGGTGGCTCCCGCCCAGCCGGGGAACGCCTCGCGCGCGGCGGCGACGGCGGCGTCCACGTCGGCGGTGCCCGCCAGCTCGTACTCGAGGACCTGCTCTCCGGTGGCAGGATCGACGACGGTGTGGTTATGTCCCGATGTGCCCGGGCGCAGCTGCCCGCCGACGTACTGTGCGCCGGCCTTGAAGCGGTCCTGTGCCTGGAAGCGGTTGCCCATGACGCTCTCCGTTGTTCCAGCTCTAAGTGAGTGCCGATCCTGACAGAGCCAACCTTCGCCAACAAGTGATTCCGTAGTTGCCTTTTGGTTACGCGACGGAATCGGTCGACCATGTGTCGCGCGAGAGCGGTCATCCGCGTACGGAGTGTCAGTGGCGGGTGCCAGACTCGCCTGCATGGGGATCACCAGCACCACCGCAGAGGCTCTGATCGAGCAGGCCGCCGGCGGGAGACGGATCAAGTATCTGCACTTCTGGGGACATACGCCGCGCCGCGACGGTGCCATCGGCGCGAGCTGCCTGAGTCAGTGGTGGCAGTCGCCGTTCACCGTGGACGGGATCGAGTACGCGACCGCCGAGCACTGGATGATGGCCGGTAAGGCGCGCCTCTTCGGTGACGAGGACGCGGAGCGCAAGGCCGTCGCGGCGACGAGTCCGGCGCTGGCGAAGAAGACGGGCCGTCTCGTGCGTGGCTTCAGCGACGAGATATGGGAGCGCGAGCGGTTCGGGATCGTGGTCGAAGGCAGCGTGCACAAGTTCGCCCAGCACGCCGACCTGCGGGAGTTCCTGCTCGCGACCGGGGACCGGGTGCTGGTGGAGGCGAGCCCGCTGGACCGCGTCTGGGGAATCGGCCTCGCCGCGGACGACGAGCGGGCCCATGACCCCGCGCGGTGGCGGGGGCTCAATCTGCTCGGCTTCGCACTGATGGAGGCGCGCGAGCGGCTGCGGGCCCCGCAGGCCGAGGCCTGAGCCCGGGGACGGACGGCCGGGCGGCGCGGGGGGCCGCCCGGACGGTCCCGTCCTGTCAGGCACCCATCAGCGCGGGGCGGCGTCGACGACCAGCGTCGTCGCCCAGGGGTCCTCGTCGACGCCGCTTTCCTCCCACTTGTCGGCGTTCACGATGATCCAGGCGAAGAACGCGATGATGGCGAGTCCCAGGGCGATGCCGACGGAGCCGAGGATGATCCCGGCGAGGGCCTGGCCCTTGTTGTTCGCCTCGCCCCGCTGGTACCGCTTGCGGCCGAGGATGCCGAAGATCAGGGCGAGCACACCCAGAATCAGGCTGGGGATGCCGTACATGCAGAAGAGACAGACGGCGAGGATGCCGAGCACCATCGCGGCCGTGCCCATGCCGTTCTGCGGCTGGGTGCCCATCGTCCAGGAGCCGGAGTAGCCCGGGTATCCGGGGTAGCCGTAGCCGGGTGCACCGGTCTGTGTGCCCGGCGCGGCCGGATAGCCGTAGCCCGGGGTGCCACCGGCCGGGGTGCCGGGCGCGGCCGGGTAGCCGTACGGGCCGGGGGCGGGCTGTGCGGGCCCGCCCGGGGCTATCGGCGGCGGGGGTACGGCTCCGGCGTCCCCGGTCCCCGGCCCCGTGCCGGGCACCCCGGCCGAGGGCATCGACGTCACCGTCGGCTGGTCGTGGACGGCGGGGCGGCCCGGCTGTGCGTCCGGCGTCTTCTTGCCGAGGTCCACCCTGTCCTGCTTGTCCTGGGGCGCCCGGCGCTCCGGCGGGGCCCACGGGTCGTTCGGCTCGTATCCAACCGGCGGCTGGTCGCTCTGGTCTGGCATGGGCCCTCCCCCATCGTGAATTTGTCATGCTACGGGCTGCGCGCCCCGCGGCACCCACCCCGCCTACGATGATCCCTGACCCGGACGGCTCAGCACACGGAGGACCCGATGACCGATCTGCACCCCTTCATCGCGGGGCTGCCCAAGGCCGAGCTGCATGTCCACCATGTCGGTTCGGCGTCGCCGCGCATCGTGTCCGAACTGGCCGCCCGGCACCCGGACTCCCAGGTTCCCACCGACCCGGAGGCCCTCGCCGACTACTTCACCTTCACCGACTTCGCGCACTTCATCGAGGTCTACCTCTCGGTCGTCGATCTCGTCCGCACCCCCGAGGACGTCCGGCTGCTGACCTTCGAGGTCGCCCGCGACATGGCCCGGCAGAACATCCGTTACGCGGAGCTGACCATCACACCGTTCAGCTCGACCCGCCGGGGCATCCCCGAGCGGGGCTTCATGGAGGCGATCGAGGACGCCCGCAAGGCGGCCGAGTCCGAGCTCGGCGTCATCCTGCGCTGGTGCTTCGACATCCCCGGCGAGGCGGGGCTCGACGCGGCCGAGGAGACGGCGCGGCTCGCGGTCGACCTGCGCCCGGAGGGCCTGGTCTCGTTCGGCCTCGGCGGACCCGAGATCGGCGTACCCCGGCCGCAGTTCAAGCCGTACTTCGACCGGGCCATCGCCGCCGGGCTGCGGTCCGTGCCGCACGCCGGTGAGACCACCGGGCCCGGGACCGTCTGGGACGCGCTGAACGACCTGCGTGCCGAGCGCATCGGCCACGGCACCAGCGCCCCGCAGGACCCGAAGCTGCTGGCCCACCTGGCCGAGCACCGCATCCCGCTGGAGGTCTGCCCCACCTCCAACATCGCCACCCGGGCCGTGGCGAACCTCGACGAGCACCCCGTCAAGGAGATGGTCGCCGCCGGAGTGCTGGTGACCATCAACAGTGACGACCCGCCGATGTTCGGCACCGACCTCAACAACGAGTACGCGGTCGCCGCCCGGCTGCTCGAGCTGGACGAGCGCGGCGTCGCCGCGCTCGCGAAGAACGCGGTCGAGGCGTCGTTCCTCGACGCGGCCGGAAAGGCGCGGATCGCCACCGAGATCGACACGTACACCGAGCGATGGCTGGCGAAGTGAGGTCCGCCCCATGCGCACCGTCACGCTCGTAGCGCACCGGGGCGATCCCTACGTCGCCCGCGAGAACACACTGCCGTCGCTGCACTCCGCCATCGCCCGGGGCGCGGACGCCGTCGAGGTCGACGTCCGGGTGACCCGCGACGGCGTGCCCGTGCTGCTGCACGACGAGACGCTCGAGCGGCTCTGGGGCCACGATCGTCCGCTCGCCCGGCTCACCCATGCGCAGCTGACCGAGCTGACGTCCGGCGGGGTGCCGACCCTGCGCGAGGCGATCGTCGCGGTGGGCGCCCACCGGCTGATGCTCGATCTGCCCGGCGCCGACGACGCGGCGGTGCGCACCATCGTCGACACGGTCCGCGCATGCGGTGCGGGCGAGCGGGTCTACTACTCGGGCGGCCCGGTCGGCCTGCTCGCGGTCCGCGCCGCCGACCCCCATGCGGAGATCGCCCTGACCTGGACGACGCTCGCCCCGCCCCGGCCGGCCCTGCTGGCCGCGCTGCGCCCGCACTGGCTCAACTACCGCTTCGGCCTGGTGAGCCGGGAGCTCGCGGACCGGGTGCATGCGGACGGTCTGCTGCTCTCCGCCTGGACCGCCGACACACGCCGTACGATGCGCCGCCTCGTGGGCAGCGGCGTCGACTCGATCACGACCAACCGGGTCGATACTCTCGCCTCCGTACTCCTCAAGTCCCGTGCCGGAAAAGGAGACTTCGCGTGACCGAGAACGCCGCCAGGATCCGCACCGACATCGCCCACAACGCCCGGGTCTGGAACTACTGGCTCGGCGGCAAGGACAACTACCAGATCGACCGTCAGGTCGGTGACCAGGTGACCGGGATGTTCCCGAGCATCGGCCAGGTCGCCCGCGCGGACCGGGCGTTCCTCGGCCGGGCCGTCACCTTCCTCGCCCGTGAGGCGGGGGTGCGGCAGTTCCTGGACATCGGCACCGGGCTGCCGACCGTCGACAACACCCACGAGGTCGCACAGCGCATCGCGCCCGACGCGCGGATCGTGTACGTCGACAACGACCCGATCGTGCTGACGCACGCCCGCGCGCTGCTGACCAGCACACCGGAGGGCCGCACCGAGTACATCGACGCGGACGCCCACCGCCCCGACGACATCCTGCGGTCCGTCGAGCCGACGCTCGATCTGTCGCGGCCGGTCGCCGTGATAATGCTCGGCATCCTCAACTTCGTCCTCGACACGGACGAGGCCACGTCGATCGTGCGCCGCATCATGGGCGCCATACCGTCCGGCAGTTATCTGGCGCTCACGCACCCGACACTGGAGCTGGGCGGCGAGGGCAACACCGAGGCGATGGCTTTCTGGAACGAGAACGCAACCCCGCCGATCACCGCGCGCAGCCGTGCCGAGTTCGCCGCCTTCCTCGACGGGCTCGAGGTCCTGGAGCCGGGCATCGTCTCCTGTGCGCGCTGGCGCGCCGAGGGGGACCCGGTCGCGGAGGTGGCGCAGTTCGGCGCGGTGGGCCGCAAGCCGTAGTGGACGTACGGGGGGCGTGGGCCGCCCGGCCGTGGGCGGTGGACGTGGGGCTCACCCTGCTGGTGCAGGCGGCGGTCACCATGCCGTTCGTGGTGCCGCGCGACCCGCAGCTGCCGGCGGCGACCTGGGAGGCGTACGGTCTCACCACACTGACCGTGCTGCCGCTGCTCTGGCGCCGTCGCGCGCCGGTCGCCGTGCTGATGGCCGTGCTGACGACGAGCGCGCTGTACACGTTCGCGGTCGACGGGCCGGGACAGCCCCTCCCGTACACCGGCCTGGTGGTCGTCTACACGATCGGGGCCCTGTCGCCGCCTCGCAAGCGGCTGGGCGTGCTTGCGCTGCTGCCGGTGATCGTGGCCGCGTCCGTGTGGCTCAACACCCGGTCGGCCAGGGAGCTGCTGTTCTCGCTGTTCGTGCTCGGCGCGGCGTACGTCTTCGGGCGGCTCACCGACACCCGCCGGCGGTACATCGCGGCCATGGAGGACCGGGCGGCGCAGCTGGAGCGGGCGAACCGTATCGAGGCCGAGCAGGCGGCCGCCCGCGAACGGGCCCGGATCGCCCGGGAGATGCACGACATCCTGTCGCACGCGGTGAGCCTGATGATCGTGCAGGCGGAAGCGGGCCCCGTCGCGGTGCGTACGGCCCCGGAGAGGGCCGAAGCAGCGTTCGACGCGATCTCCGAGACGGGTCGGGACGCGATGACGCAGCTGCGCCGGATGCTGGGTGTGCTGCGCGACGGGCCCGGTACGGACGCGCCGCGCGAGCCGCAGCCGGGCCCCGCCGAACTGCCCGGTCTGCTGGAGCGCGTACGCGGCAGCGGTCTCGACGTCTCGTACGAGGTGACCGGCACCGCCCGGCCACTGCCGGCGACCCTCGGGGCGAGCGTGTACCGCGTGGTCCAGGAGGCGCTGACGAACACGGTCAAGCACGCGCGGGCGGCCACGGCCACCGTGCAACTGACCTACGAAGAGGACGAGGTGGAGATCCTGGTGACGGACGACGGCCGCGGCCCGACGGTCGGGAACGGCGGCCACGGGCTGGTGGGCGGGATCGGCGGCCACGGGCTGGTGGGTGTACATGAGCGGGCCGCCGCGCACGGCGGGACGGCGGCGTGCGGGCCGGGCCCGGACGGCCGGGGCTTCCGGGTCGCGGTCACGCTGCCGCTCGGGGAGGTGGGGCGGTGACGATCCGCGTGGTGGTGGCCGACGACCAGGAGCTCGTCCGCAGCGGCTTCGCGATGATCCTCGACGCACAGCCGGACATCGAGGTCGTCGCCGAGGCCGGCGACGGGGCGCGGGCCGTCGACGCGGTCCGCCGGCTCACCCCCGATGTGGCGCTGCTCGACATCCGGATGCCCGGCATGGACGGGATCGAGGCCTGCCGCACGATCAGCGCCGAGTCCGCGTGCAGGACCGTCATGCTGACGACGTTCGACACCGACGAGTACGTGTACGAGGCGCTGCACGCGGGCGCGAGCGGTTTTCTGCTCAAGGACGTGCGGCGGGACGATCTGGTGCACGCGGTGCGGGTGGTGGCGGCGGGCGACTCGCTGCTCGCGCCCTCGGTGGCACGGCGGCTGATCGAGGAGTACACGCAGTCGGCGCCGCGCGCGCCCCGGCCCGACCCGCGCCTCGACGTGCTCACGGCCCGGGAGCGCGAGACGCTGCTCCTGCTGGGACGCGGCCTGTCCAACGCGGAGATCGCGGCCACGCTCGTCGTCAGCGAGCACACGGTCAAGACACATGTGGGCCATGTCCTCGCGAAGCTGGGGCTGCGCGACCGTGTCCAGGCGGTCATCTGTGCGTACGAGACCGGGCTGATCGCCGCGGGGGATCCCCCGGCCGGGGGAGGACCGGCGCCGACCGCCTCCCCCGTGGCGGGGAGAAACTGAGCCCACCAGGACCGCTCCCACCGGCGATCCGCTCCGGCGCCCGGTCAACAGGATGGAGCCGTCAGAACGACTGCTCACATCACAGGAGTTGACCATGAACGGCCGTACCCGCACCCTCCTCGCCGCCGCACTCGTCCTCGGTGTCGCGGCGGGCCCGTCCGTGGTGCCGGCCGCGGCCCACTCCCCCGCACCCGTGTGCACGGACGGCGGCACGGACGACGCCGGAAAGCCGGACGAGGCCGCTCTCGAGGCCGCGATCGCCGGGTTGCCGACCGCGGACGCGACCGCCGCCCTCGTACGGGTCGGGGGCACCGGTGGCAGCTGGCACGGGAGTTCCGGTGTGCACGACCTGAAGTCCGGCCGCCCGGCGGACCCGGATGCACGTTTCCGGGCCGGTTCGGTGACGAAGGTCTTCACGGCCGCGGTGGTGCTGCGGCTCGCGGCGGAGGGCAGGGTCGACCTGGACCGGCCGGCCCGCTCCTACCTCCCGGACCTGATCCCGGCGACGTACGGGAAGGTCACCGTCCGGCAGTTGCTCAACCACACGCACGGCATTCCGGCCCCGGACATGCCCGGCACGACCGTCGAGGAGTGGTACGCGCACCGCTTCGACGTGCACGACCCGCGCGCGATGGTGCGCTCCGCGACCGGCAAGAAGCCGGAGTTCGCGCCGGGCACGAAGCAGCACTACCTCAACATCGGCTACACGGTCGCGGGACTGCTGATCGAGCGGGTGACGGGCGCCCGGTACGAGAACGAGGTCGGCCGACTGATCCTGGAGCCGCTCGGCCTGCGCGGCACGTACTTCCCCGGCACCGACCCGCGCATCCGGGGCCCGCACAACCACGGCTACCAGACGATGAGGCTGGACGACGGCACGACCGGGCTGCGCGATGTGACGGTGTGGGGCGTGACGGACGGCTGGGCGGCGGGGGACATCATCTCCACGACCGCAGATCTGGAGCGGTTCACCAAGGCCCTGTTCCGGGGCCAGGTCGTGCGCGGCCCGCTGCTGGAGGAGATGTTCACGCTGCCCGGGAGGGACGTGCTCGACGTCAGGACCGGTGAGCCCGCTGCGTACTCCGTCGGGCTGTCCATGAAGAGGCTGGGCGGGCGCGAGGTGTGGGGCAAGTCGGGTGGCCGCTGGGGCTACAACACCGCCGTCGCGGCCACCCGTGATCTGTCCCGCACGCTCGTCTACAGCATCAACGCCACGGACGCGAAGGGCCAGGACACCAACAAGGTGGGCCTGAACGTCATCATGGCGGCGTTCGGCTAGGCGGACCGTGCGGGCCGGGCGGCGGCTTCGGCGGGCCCGGTCGGTCCGTCCGGCCCGGTCGGGTCAGCCGGCTCGGTCGCGGGCAGCGCCTCCAGCCGCTTGATCAGCCGTCGTACGTACAGCAGTGGGATCACCCCGAAGACCCCGAACGACATGTCGATGACCGACCACCAGAAGGGGATGTCCCGGATCGGGCCGCAGATCAGCGCGAGCGGAATGATCCCGGCGCAGGCGATCATGCCGAACTCGATCACCCAGATGTTGCGTACGGGGTCGCGGTACGGGCCGTAGAAGGCGACGGCGATGACGAGGTGCGCGAAGGCCAGCCAGTCGGTGCCGTACAGCAGGAAGGGGTACTGCCCGTCGGCGACGTCCGCGCCGGTCCGCACCCGCTCGATCCACGCCGACAGGGCGGGGAAGGTGTCGGCGACCGGGGAGGCCCAGGAGGTCAGGGCGTCGTGGACGAGGTGCAGTTCGGTGACGAGGGGGAAGGCCGTCAGTCCGCTCAGGACGAGGCAGACGATGAAGACGGCCAACCACACGCGTATGCGGCGCAGAAGCGCTCTTCGCTCGCTCATGCCCGCAGCGTACGCCCGTCATGAACGCGTTCAAAAACTGGGGGTCCGGGTCCGGGTGACCTTTCGAGCCACGGCGTGCGAGACGACGGTGGCGCCTGCCGCCAGCGCCAGCCCCGTCAGCACGTCACGCGGCCGGGTGGGGCGCAGCACGCCCGCGCGGCTAAGCCGTCCCCGCGCCCAGAGCGTGAAGGGCACGACGACGAGCGGTGAGGTGACGGAGCCCGGGGTGTAGCCGCGGAAGGCGGCGGCCTGGGCGAGATGGACGAGGCCATGGAGGCCGAATCCACTGAGCGCACCCTGATAGAAGCCGGACCGGCCGCCGGAGCGATGGCCCGCCACGGCTGCGGCACCGACGATCGTGGCCATGGCTGCCACCGCGACGGCGAACTCGCGCTCGTCGACGACTTCAAGGGCACGCCACACACGCTCGGGAGCGTCGGGGAACCGCTTGCGGAGGGCGGGCAGATTCTCCCGTATCCAGCGCGGTCCGAAAGCGATCTCCTCGGCGTCGTGCAGCGCCCAGGCGGCGAACAGCCCATAGGTGACAAGTGGGTTCACGGTCTGCATGATCGCGAGTCTGCTACAGGCCCACGAAGCCGTTCCACCGTTTCGCGATGTTCGGCGACGTCGGACCCCTGGCCGATCATGGACGTGTGTCTATACTTCATGGACACCTGCCCATAAAATGATTGGCGATCATGAACGCGACGGCGAACGTCCTGGTCGGCCTGGTGGCCGCGTTGCACGTCTACATCCTGGTGCTGGAGATGTTCCTGTGGGAGCGGGCGCCGGGGCGGAAGCTGTCCGGGTTCGACGCGCAGCTGGCACGGGCGACGGCGCCGCTGGCCGCGAACCAGGGGCTGTACAACGGGTTCCTGGCGGCCGGGCTGGTGTGGGGGCTGATCGCCGCGGACCCGACGGGCCACCAGGTCCGGGTGTTCTTCCTCGCGTGCGTGGTGATCGCCGGGCTGTACGGCGGCGCCACCGCGAACCGGCGCATCTACGTGGCCCAGGCCCTGCCGGGCGCGCTGGCGCTGGCCGCGGTGCTGGTGGCGGGATGAGCCCGGCAGCGAGCGATCCCCGGGCGGAGCGCACCCGGAAGCGACTGCGGCAGGCGCTGCTGGAGGAGTGCGCCGAGCGGCCTCTGGCGGAGGTCAGCGTCGCGGGCCTGGTCCGCCGGGCGGGCCTCGGGCGCGCCACGTTCTATCTGCACTACCCGGATCTGGACACGCTCGCGGTGGACGCCTGCGCCGAGATCGTCCGCGACGCGGTGGAGGCGCTGCACGCATGGCGCGGGGTGCCCGACCCTGCGGCCCCGCCCGCAGCCCTGATCTCGTTCTTCACCGGAATCGCCCCCCACGCCCCGCTCTATCGCACCCTGCTCCGCGAAGGTGGCGGCGGCCCGCTCGGCGACCTCCTCCACCGCGAACTGCGCGCCCGCAGCCACCACGAACGCGAACTGGCGGGGGCCCCCGCACCCGATCTGATCGCCTCGGCGGTGGCGGCGACGTTCACGGGCGTCCTGGCGGACTGGCTCCACGACCGCATCCCCGCGCCCCCGGACGCGATGGCGGCCCTCGTCTGGCGCCTCCTGCTCGCGCTGCACAGGACGGCGTTGCCGTAACCCTGACGGGAGTGTCGGCCGGCGCAAGCGCCCCGCCGCAAACGCGCCGAAGGGCGGGCCCCAGAACCGGGCCCGCCCTTCGACTTCCGCTCCCGCCGGAGGCGTTACGCGTCCAGGGACGTCATCACGTGCTTGATGCGCGTGTAGTCGTCGAAGCCGTACGCCGACAGGTCCTTGCCGTAGCCCGACTTCTTGAAGCCGCCGTGCGGCATCTCGGCCACCAGCGGGATGTGCGTGTTGATCCACACACATCCGAAGTCCAGCGCCTTGGACATCCTCATCGCCCGCGCGTGGTCCTTCGTCCACACCGACGACGCGAGCGCGAACTCCACGCCGTTCGCGTACTCGAGCGCCTGCTCCTCGTCGCGGAAGGACTGGACGGTGATGACCGGGCCGAAGACCTCGTTCTGGATGATCTCGTCGTCCTGCTTGAGGCCGGACACGACGGTCGGAGCGTAGAAGTAGCCCTTGTCACCGACCTGGTGACCGCCGGCCTCCACCTTCGCGTGCGCCGGCAGCCGGTCGATGAAGCCGGAGACCTGCTTCAGCTGGTTGGCGTTGTTCAGCGGGCCGTACAGCACGTCCGCGTCGTCCGGCTGCCCGGTCTTCGTGTCCTTCGCGGCCTTCGCGAGCGCCGCCACGAAGTCGTCGTGGATCGACTCGTGCACGAGCACGCGCGTCGCCGCCGTGCAGTCCTGACCCGCGTTGAAGAAGCCCGCCACCGAGATGTCCTCGACGGCCTTCGCGATGTCGGAGTCCTCGAAGACGACGACCGGCGCCTTGCCGCCCAGCTCCAGGTGGACGCGCTTGACGTCCTTCGACGCGGACGCGGCGACCTGCATGCCGGCGCGTACCGAACCCGTGATGGACGCCATCGCCGGGACCGAGTGCTCGACCATCATGCGGCCCGTGTCGCGGTCGCCGCACAGCACGTTGAAGACGCCCTTGGGCACGACGGAGCCGATGATCTCGGCGATCAGGACGGTGGACGCCGGGGTGGTGTCCGAGGGCTTCAGCACGACCGTGTTGCCCGCGGCGAGGGCCGGCGCGAACTTCCACACCGCCATCATCATCGGGTAGTTCCACGGCGCGACCTGCGCGCAGACGCCGACCGGCTCGCGGCGGACGATGGAGGTCATGCCCTCCATGTACTCACCGGCCGAGCGGCCCTCGAGCATCCGCGCCGCGCCCGCGAAGAAGCGGATCTGGTCGATCATGGGCGGGATCTCTTCGGTGCGGGTGAGCTCCAGCGGCTTGCCGGTGTTCTCCGACTCGGCCGCGATCAGCTCCTCGGCCCGCTCCTCGAAGGCGTCCGCGATCTTCAACAGCACCCGCTGGCGCTCCGACGGCGTGGTGTCGCGCCAGGCCGGGAAGGCCGCGGCGGCGGCGGCCATGGCGGCGTCGACGTCCGCCTGACCGGAGAGCGGTGAGGTCGCGTACACCTCGCCCGTGGCCGGGTTGACCACCTCGATGGTCCGCCCGTCCGCGGCGTCCCGGAACTCTCCGTCGATGTAGTTGCGCAGACGACGCAGTTCGGTGGTCACAGCCACCCCTCCTCAGATGTCCGATGGGTGAGACACCCCAACACTACGTCGCCCAGGCTAGCCCGCCATGCGACGCTTTCGACAGGCCCGACGCCCCTCGACTTCGAAATCGGTGAGATTTATCCACGAGAACAACGAATTTCATCGCTCGCGGGTTGCGAGATCGACGAGTCCGGTGCACAGTGTGCTCGTGGCCAGTCGAAGCACAGACTCCAGGACCGGGAGCGGATCGTCCCCGACGATCGATGCCGTCTCCCTGGCGATCATCGAGCAGTTGCAGGAGGACGGACGCCGTCCGTACGCCGCCATAGGCAAGGCCGTCGGCCTTTCCGAAGCGGCCGTCCGGCAGCGCGTCCAGAAGCTGCTCGACCAAGGCGTGATGCAGATCGTCGCCGTCACCGACCCGCTCACCGTGGGGCTGCGGCGCCAGGCGATGGTCGGGATCAACGTCGAGGGCGACCTGGACCCGGTGGCCGACGCACTGACTGCCATGCCCGAGTGCGAGTACGTCGTCATGACGGCGGGCTCGTTCGACCTCATGGTGGAGATCGTCTGCGAGGACGACGACCACCTGCTGGAAGTGATCAACCGGCGCATCCGCACCCTCCCCGGTGTGCGCTCCACCGAGAGCTTCGTCTACCTCAAGCTCAAGAAGCAGACCTATATGTGGGGAACCCGATAGCCGTGAGCAAGGACCTCTCCAAGACCGCCTACGACCACCTGTGGATGCACTTCACCCGCATGTCGTCGTACGAGAACTCGCCTGTCCCCACCATCGTGCGTGGTGAGGGCACCTACATCTACGACGACAAGGGCAAGCGCTACCTCGATGGCCTCGCAGGCCTGTTCGTGGTCCAGGCCGGCCACGGCCGCAAGGAGCTCGCCGAGGTCGCTGCCAAGCAGGCGCAGGAGCTCGCCTTCTTCCCCGTGTGGTCGTACGCCCACCCGCAGGCGGTGGAGCTGGCCGAGCGGCTCGCCAACGAAGCCCCGGGCGACCTGAACAAGGTCTTCTTCACCACCGGTGGCGGCGAGGCGGTCGAGACCGCCTGGAAGCTCGCCAAGCAGTACTTCAAGCTCGTGGGCAAGCCGACCAAGTACAAGGTCATCTCGCGTGCGGTCGCCTACCACGGCACTCCCCAGGGCGCCCTGTCCATCACCGGCCTGCCGGGCCTGAAGGCCCCGTTCGAGCCGCTGGTGCCCGGTGCGCACAAGGTGCCGAACACCAACATCTACCGCGCCCCGCTGTACGGCGACGACCCGGAGGCCTTCGGCCGCTGGGCCGCCGACCAGATCGAGCAGCAGATCCTCTTCGAGGGCCCCGACACCGTCGCCGCGGTCTTCCTCGAGCCTGTGCAGAACGCCGGTGGCTGCTTCCCGCCGCCGCCCGGGTACTTCCAGCGGGTCCGAGAGATCTGCGACCAGTACGACGTGCTGCTCGTCTCGGACGAGGTCATCTGTGCCTTCGGCCGCCTCGGCAAGACGTTCGCCTGTGACAAGTTCGGCTACGTGCCGGACATGATCACCTGCGCCAAGGGCATGACCTCCGGCTACTCCCCGATCGGCGCCTGCATCGTCTCCGACCGGCTCGCCGAGCCGTTCTACAAGGGCGACAACACCTTCCTGCACGGCTACACCTTCGGTGGCCACCCGGTCTCGGCGGCCGTCGGCATCGCCAACCTCGACCTGTTCGAGCGCGAGAAGCTCAACCAGCACGTGCTCGACAACGAGGGCGCGTTCCTCTCGACGCTGCAGAAGCTGCACGACCTGCCGATCGTCGGCGACGTCCGCGGCAACGGCTTCTTCTACGGCATCGAACTGGTGAAGGACAAGAACACCAAGGAGTCCTTCAACGAGGAGGAGACCGAGCGCGTCCTGTACGGCTTCCTCTCCAAGGCGCTGTTCGACGCCGGTCTGTACTGCCGCGCCGACGACCGCGGCGACCCGGTCGTCCAGCTGGCCCCGCCGCTGATCTCCGACCAGTCGACCTTCGACGAGATCGAGCAGATCCTGCGCTCGGTCCTCACGGAGGCCTGGACCAAGCTGTAAGTCGTCCGGGCTGTAAGTCGTCCGGCTGTCGGCTTCTCGCGGCCCGGATGCACCCCTTCGAGTGAGAGGGGAGCATCCGGGCCGCGTGCTGTCCGCACACCCGGTTCCGAGTCCCTACGGTGCTGTGACCGATCGGCCCCGACCTCGTTCCCCCGTACGGGGGAACGGAACAACGGATCTGAACCGAGGTGTACGCCATGGTGGTGGCCCCGCCGGACAACGATGTGCTCTGGGCTCGCTCCCTGCACCACTCCCTGGGCGGCTCGCCGGCCCTCTGCGGAGTCTCCCTCGGCGTGCGCGAAGGCGAGATCCTCGCCGTGAACGGCCCGCGCGGCTGTGGCAAGAGCACGCTGCTGCGCTGCCTGTCGGGCCAGCTCGTCCCGGAGCAGGGCGAAGTGTGGTTCAACAGCAGCCCCGTCCACACCATGAGGGCGGCGGCCCGCGAGCGACTGCGCCGCGACCGCTTCGGCTGGATCGGCCACGAGCCGCAGCTGGTCCCCGAGCTGAACGCGTGGGAGAACGCCGCCCTGCCGCTGCTGCTGCGCGGCTCGTCCCACCGCGCCGCCAGGGCCACCGCGATGGAGTGGCTGGAGCGGCTCGACATCGGCGCGTGCGCACGCAGACGGCCCCGCGCGCTCCTCCAGTCCCAGCGGCAGCGGATCGCCCTCGCCCGCGCGCTCGTCACCACGCCCGCGGTGCTCTTCGCCGACGAGCCCACCGCCGCGCTGCACCAGGCCGACCGCGCCCAGGTACTGCGTACGCTCACCACCGCGGCGCGCTCGCACCGCATCACCCTCATCATCGCCAGTCACGACGCGGAGGTGGCGACGCTCGCCGACCGCACGGTGTCGCTGGTCGACGGACGGCGCGTCAACTCCGCCGACGGTTCCGACGCGGAAGGCCGGGCCGAGTGCTCGCTCTCCGTCTGACCCGCGGCGCCGACCCGCTGGTCCTGCTGCGCCGGCTGATGGTCGCCGCGGCATCGGCCGGCGTCGGCTTCCTGCTGCTGTCCACGCTGGCGGAAGCGGCGGCGCAGTCGGAGCCGACCCCCGAACCACTGCTGCGGCTGCTGTGGTGTCTGGTGCCGCTCGCCGCGACGGTGCACCTCGCGGTCGCCGTGGCGCGTACGGACCCGAGCACCCGGCCCCGACCGGGGCTCTCCGCGATCGGGCTGGGACCCGTACGGCTCACCGCGCTCGCCGCGGTGTCGACGGCCGTGTCGTGCACGCTCGGCAGCATGGTGGCGCTGCTGGTCTTCCTCCATCTGAGGGGCGATCTGACCGGGCTGCCGATCGACGGGGCGGCCGCCGAGCAGCTCTCCGCAGGCAGGCCCCTGCCTCTGGGCGCCGCGCTCACCCTCCTCGCGCTCGTACCGCTGGCCGGGGCGGGGGCGGCGGCGGTCGCGCTGCGCCCGCGCCGTACGAAGCCGGGCGAGGACTTCGACGACGAGCGCGACGGACAGCGGTCCGGAGCCGCGCCCGGCGGGCTCCCGTGGGGCGTCGCGCTCACCGCGGCGGGCATCGCGGTCGAGGCGTACGCGGGCGAAGGCGCCCCGGGCGGCGTCCCCGGCGGCGCGGGGGACCCCCCTGCCGGGGTGCTGCTGGGCTGGACGCTGACCGCGCTGGGGCTCGCGATGGCGGGCCCGGGCATCGTGCATCTGTGCGGGCGCGTGGTGCAGGCGGTACGACCGGGAGCGGTAAGGCTGCTCGCGGGGCGGGCGCTGATGAACGACGCGGCCCGTATCGGGCGGCCGCTCGGGGTCGTCTGCGCGGTGGCGTCCGCCCTGATCGCGGCCGCGGCGCTCTCCGGCGGCGGGAAAGGACCGCGTCCCTTCGGCGAACTGACCGGGCTCGGGGCCACACTGGTCCTGGCCTGTACGGCGGCGACCCTGCTCACATCGGCACTGGAGGCCAAGCACGCCCGGGAGACCACACGGGCGGGGCTGCTGGGCCTCGGCACCCCGGTGTCCTTCCTTCGGGCGTCCGTGGTGCTGCGGACGGTGGTGCTGCTTGCGGTCTTCGTTCCGCTCACCTGGGCGGTGGCGGAGCTGGCGGCACTGCCGCTGCGCCGCTGACCCGGGCACGGCGGCGGGCAGACAGGGCCCTATCGTGGGCGCATGGTGCACGGACACAGGCGCAGGCTGGGGTCGTCGTTCGACGACGACCGCGAGATCGAGACCCTTGAGGAGTTCGACCAAGTGGTCGCGCGCGGCACCCTCGCCGGGCACCGCGTCCAGTCGGTCGACCTGACGGCACGTACCTTCGCCCTGCTCTCCGTCGACACCACCGGTGCGATGTTCTTCGGCTGCCCCATGGAGCCCGACGCCGCCACGAAGGTCCGCTCTGATGGCGCGCTCGTCTTCCCGCCCATACCGGACCTGCCGTTCGATCCGTATCGCGGGCTCCTGTACTCCCCTGACGAACTGTTCGACGGTCTTGCCGACGGCGGCTACGAGAGCACGCCCGACGCCCTCGCGTACGAGTGGTTCCAGCAGACCAAGGCCGACCGCGACATCTACGCGTCGATGCTGCGGTCGATCCACGACGACGCCATCTCGGACGCCCTCGACGAACTCCTCGTCGGCGCACGGGTGGTGGGCGTGATGGGCGGCCACGCGATGGGCCGCGGCACGGACGCCTACGCCGGCGCCGCTCGGCTCGGCCGGGCCCTGGCCCGTACCGGCCTGATCGTGGCGACGGGCGGCGGTCCCGGCGCGATGGAGGCCGCGAACCTGGGCGCGTACGCCTCGACGCATGCCGACGAGATGCTCGACGAGGCGCTGGAACTCCTCGCCAAGGCCCCCTCGTTCACCCCGTCCATCACCGACTGGGCGGCCGCCGCGTTCGAGGTCCGCTCGCGCTGGCCGCAGGGCGGCGACTCGATCGGCATCCCCACCTGGTTCTACGGTCACGAGCCGCCGAACCCGTTCGCGGGTCACATCGCCAAGTACTTCGCCAACGCCACCCGCGAGGACGGCCTCCTCGCCCGCTGCAACGCCGGGGTGGTCTTCCTCCCGGGCGCGGCAGGCACGGTCCAGGAAATCTTCGACAACGCGACCCCGAACTACTACGAGTCCCGCGGCGAACCCACCCCCATGGTGCTGGTGAACCGCGCCCACTGGACCGAGAAGCTCCCGGCGTGGCCCCTCCTCCGGTCCCTGGCCGCGAGCCGCTCCATGGAGTCCCGTATCGCCCTGGTCGATTCGGTGGACGAGGTCCCGGAGGCGCTGGCAGCGCTGACCTGATCCGAGAACTTCCCGGGGGAGGCAACTCCGGGCCCCGATCCCCCGTCTGGCAGTGGTACGGAAAGACCCGCCGGATGTGAACGGAGCCCCTCGGTGCTCATAGGCCTGCTGACCGCCGTCGCGGCATCGATCTGCTACGGCACGGGATCCGTCCTGCAAGCCGTGGGGTCCCGGAGGGCCGCCCGCGGGGCGGTGCCCTCTTCGGGCCTGACCCAGCACGGCGGGCCCAGCCTGTCATCGACCGCGAAGGCGGCGATGACCTGGGAGTTCGTGGTCGGCACGATTCTGGACTTCGTGGGTTTCGGGCTGGGTGCGCTGGCCGCGCGGCTGCTGCCGCTGTTCCTGTCGCAGACCGTGATCAGCGCCAATCTCGTGATCACGGCGGTCCTGAGCGTCAAGCTGCTGGGGATCCGGCTGAACCGCGCGGAGTGGACGTCGATCGCCGTGGTCTGTTCCGCCCTGGTGCTGCTGGCGACCGCCGCGGGCCCGGAAGGGAGCGGGGACACCCCGATCGCCACGCACTGGTGGCTGCTGGCCGTTTCGCTGCTGCTGATGGCGGGCGGCACCGTCCTCGTACGGCTCCTGGGGGCGGGCGCCGCGATCCTGGCCGGTCTGCTGTCCGGGCTCGGATTCGGGGCGCTCGGGGTCGGCGTGCGCGTACTGAACGGCCTCGACCCGTTCGATGCGGGCGCCCTGCTCTCCGACCCGGCGCTCTACGCCATCGTGGTGGCCGGTGTCGGCGGAATGTACCTGCACACGGTCGCCCTGCAGCTCGGCTCGGTCAATGGCGCGACGGCGGCGCTGGTGGTCGGTGAGACCGTACTGCCGGGCACGATCGGTGTGCTGTGGCTGGGCGACGCCTCACGGCCCGGGTTCGCTTGGGCGGCGGTCGCCGGGTTCGTGCTTGCGGTGTCGGGTGCGGTGGCGGTGGCCTGGTTCGGGTCCGCGGAGTCCGCCCCGGCCGCAACGGTCAAGCCCGTCCGGCGTTCGACGGCGGACATACCGGATCACTCGCGGCATCGCCGTCCGGCCGCAGGACCACCACATCCTCCGCGGCGAAACCGGCACCGACCTCGGCCCCCACATCGGGCGCGTCCTTGAGCCCGCACTCCGCCTCCAACGCCGGGGCCCCCGAGGGGCGCAGCCGTACGGCCACGTGATGGCCGCGGAAGGTGAGCGACTCGACCGTGCAGCGCAGCCCGGCGCCCGCCGCCCCGAGCCGTACCGCCGCAGGACGGACCAACAGCCGGCACGCACCCTGCGGGGAGCCGGGCGGGACGGGGATCTTGCCCCAGGGAGTGTCGGCGGCCTCCCCGGTCACCGTCGCGGGCACCACGTTGTCGAAACCGAGGAAGCGGGCGACGAACTCGGAGGCGGGCCGTTGCCACACCTCGCGCGGGGTGCCGCTCTGGGCGATCCGGCCGTCGCGCATGACGACGACATGGTCGGCGAGCGCGAAGGCCTCGCCCTGGTCGTGGGTGACGGCGAGCACCGTCGTGCCCAGCTGCCGGAAGAGCCCGCGCAGTTCGACGACGAGCCGTTCCCTGAGCGTCCGGTCGAGCTGGCCCAGCGGCTCGTCGAGCATCAGCAGCCGGGGACGGGGCGCGAGCGCGCGGGCGAGGGCGACGCGCTGCTGCTCGCCGCCGGAGAGCGCCGCGACGGACCGCTTTCCGGCGCCGGGCAGTCCGACGAGTTCGAGCAACTCCTCGACCCTGTGCCGCTGTTCCGCCTTGGGTACGCCGTGCATGCGCAGGCCGAAGGCGACATTGCCGCCGACGTCGCGCTGCGGGAAGAGCTGATGGTCCTGGAACATCAGGCCCACCCCGCGCCGGTGCACCGGGACACCTGCCTGGTCGGCGCCGCCGAGCAGGACCCGCCCGGCGGCCAGCGGCTGGAGTCCGGCCACGGCCCGCAGCAGCGTCGACTTGCCGCTGCCGCTGGGCCCCAGCACGCAGACGATCTCGTGGTCGGCGACCTCCAGGTCCACGGCGTCGAGCGCCGCCCGCCGCCCGAACCGTACGGTCGCGTCGTCCAGCGTCAGCATCAGAACTCCCCTGCGGAACGGTCGGGCCGGATACGTTCGAGCAGCAGCAGGGCCGCCGCGCAGACCAGCATGAGGATGGCCGAAAGGGCCATCGCCTGCCCGTAGTTGAGCGCCCCTGGACGGCCCAGCAGCCGCGCCACGGCCACCGGCAGGGTGGGGTTGTCGGGCCGGGCGATGAAGACGGTCGCCCCGAACTCGCCGAGCGAGACGGCGAAGGCGAAGCCCGCGGCGACGAGCAGCGCCCGACGTACGAGCGGCAGATCGACCTCGCGCCACGCGCGCAGCGGCGAAGCGCCCAGCACGGCCGCCGCCTCACGCAGCCGCGTGTCGACCGCCCGGAGGACGGGCAGCATGGTCCGCACCACGAACGGCACCCCGACCAGGGCCTGTGCAAGCGGCACCAGGATCCACGATGTGCGCAGGTCGAGCGGCGGCTCGTCGAGCGTGATGAGGAAGCCGAAGCCGACGGTGACGGCGGAGACGCCGAGCGGCAGCATCAGCAGCGCGTCGAAACCACGCACCAGCCGGCCCGCCTTGCGGGTGAGGGCCGCGGCCGCGAGTCCGCCGATCAGCAGGGCGATGGCGGTGGCGGCGAGCGCGTACTGGAGGGAGTTCCACACCGCCTCCAGTGGCGGTACGAGGAAGGTGCCGCCGCTCGCCTCCGCGGACTGCAGGGCCTCGTAGAAGGCGAAGCCGTAACCGCCGGGCGGCCCGGCAGCCCCGGCGAACGAGCGCTCGACCAGTACCGCGAGCGGCGCGAGGATCAGCAGGACGACGGTGGCGAGTACGGCCGCGAGCAGCACCCACTGGGCCGTCCCGCGCGGCCGGTGCGCGGTCAGCGCCGGATCGACGAGCTTCAGGGCGGTCTCGCGGCGGCGTACGGTCCACGCGTGCACGGCGAGGATCGCGATGACCGCCGCGAACTGAACCAGCGTCAGCACGGCAGCCGTCGACAGGTCGAGCCGGACGGCGGTCTGCCGGTAGATCTCCACTTCGACGGTGGAGTACGCGGGTCCGCCCAGGATCTGCACGACGCCGAAGGAGGTGAAGGTGAAGAGGAACACCATCAGCGCGGCAGCGGCCACGGCCGGGGTCAGCGCGGGGAGGGTGACGCGCCGCCAGGCGGCGAACCTTCCGGCGCCGAGGACCCGTGCCGCCTCCTCCTGGCGCGGGTCGAGCTGCGACCACAGGCCTCCCACGGTCCGTACGACGACCGCGTAGTTGAAGAAGACATGGGCGAGAAGGATCGCCCAGACGGTCGTGTCGAGGCGTACGCCCCACAGCTCGTCGAGCAGTCCGCCGCGCCCGAGCAGCGCGAGGAAGGCGGTGCCGACAACCACGGTCGGCAGCACGAACGGCACGGTGACGACCGCGCGCAGCAGCTGCTTCCCGGGGAAGTCGAAGCGGGCGAAGACATAAGCGCCGGGGAGCGCCAGCACCAGCGTGAGCCCGGTGGAGGCGAGCGCCTGCCACGCCGTGAACCAGACGACGTCCAGAATGTCCGGCCGCGCGAGCACTTCGCCGATGCGGCCGAACTGCCAGGCGCCCTCGCCCCCCTCCGCCTTGAGCCCGCGGCCGACGATCGCGGTCACGGGATAGGCGAAGAAGACCGCGAAGAACGCGACGGGCACGCCCATCAGGGCGAGCCGCGCCGCGTTCCCGCGGAGTGTCCTGCGTGCTCCGGCACGCCTGTCCGAGTCGGAACGCCTGGTTACTTCAGGACGAGCGAGGACCACGACTGGATCCACTGGTCACGGTTGTCGGCGATCTTCTCCGGCTCCATGGTCTGCGGCTTGTCGACCGCGGCACCGAACTCGGTGAAGAGCGCGGGCACCTCGGCGTCGTTCACCACCGGGTTCACGAACATGTTGAGCGGCATGTCCTCCTGGAACTTCTTGCTGATCAGGAAGTCCAGCAGAGCCTTGCCGCCCGCCTCGTTCTTCGCACCCTTCAGCAGGCCGGCGGCCTCGGTCTGGCGGAAGCAGGTGCCGGTGGCGACACCGGTCGGCGCTTCCTTGGGCTGCGGCTTCGCGTAGAGCACCTCGACCGGCGGGCTGGAGGCGTACGAGACGACGAGCGGCCGGTCGCCCTTGGCCTCCTTGCCGCCCGCGGAGCCCGAGAACTCCTGGCTGTAGGCGAGTTCCCAACTGTCGACGACCTTGACGCCGTTCGCCTTCAGCTTCTTCCAGTAGTCCTGCCAGCCCCCGTCGCCGTACGCGGCGGCCGTGCCGAGGAGGAAGCCGAGACCGGGTGACGAGCGCTCGGCGTTCTCGACCACCAAGAGGTTCTTGTAGGCCGGCTTGGTCAGGTCGTCGAGGGTCTGCGGCGGGGCGAGCTTCTTGTCGGCGAAGTACGCCTTGTCGTAGTTGACGCAGATGTCGCCGGTGTCGATCGGCGTGACCCGGTGCTTGTCCTTGTCGAGCTGGACGGCAGCGGGGACCCGGTCCAGGCCCTTGGCCTGGTACGGCGTGAAGAGGTCGTTGTCGAGGGCCCGGGAGAGGGTGGTGTTGTCGACGCCGAAGAACACGTCGCCCTGCGGGGAGCCCTTGGTGAGTATCTCCTTGTTGAGGGCCTCGACGGCGTCACCGCTCTTCAGCACCTTGACCGTGTATCCGGTCTGCCGGGTGAACTCCTCGAGCACCGCCGGGGTGGCGCTGAAGGAGTCGTGGCTGACGAGCGTCACGGTCTTCGACGCCTTGCCGGAGTCCGAGCCGGACGATGCGTCCGTCGACTCCCCGCCGCAGGCCGCGAGCGTGCTGACGCCGAGCGCGGCGGCCACGGCCGCGACCGTGATCTTCTTGGTGTTGCTCACTGACATTCCTCCTGGGTGTGACCAGGAAGAGACGCGGCCCTGCCCGGATCCCGCGTACGGAATCCGGGCAGGGCGCAACAGCTTGAGTAACGTCCGAACTTCCTACCCCGAATGACCGGGGCGAGGTTCAGAGGGTCTGCGGTCTGACGGTCACCGCACTCTCAGCGCTGTGGCGCTCCCCTGTCGGAATATGCAAATGTTCGAGCTCAGATTACACGGGGTCACACGGGGGTCATCGCTCGGAAGCCGCAAGCTGTCCGCATGCTCCGTCGATCTCCTGACCGCGTGTGTCCCGAACGGTCACGGGCACTCCGTGGGCGGCGATCGCCTCGATGAACGCCTTCTCGTCCTCGGGGCGGGAGGCCGTCCACTTCGATCCCGGCGTCGGGTTGAGCGGGATGAGGTTGACGTGCACCCGCTTGCCCTTGAGCAGTCGGCCGAGCAGGTCACCACGCCACGCCTGGTCGTTGATGTCGCGGATCAGGGCGTACTCGATGGAGATCCGCCGACCGGACTTCTCCGCGTACTCCCAGGCGGCGTCCAGCACCTCCCGCACCTTCCAGCGCGTGTTCACCGGCACGAGGGTGTCGCGCAGCTCGTCGTCCGGGGCGTGCAGGGAGACGGCGAGGCGGCACTTGAAGCCCTCGTCGGCGAACCGCAGCATCGCCGGGACCAGGCCCACGGTCGAGACGGTGATCCCGCGCTGCGAGATACCGAGGCCGTCCGGCTCGGAGTCGGTGAGCCGGCGAATGGCGCCGACGACCCGCTTGTAGTTGGCGAGCGGCTCCCCCATGCCCATGAAGACGATGTTGCTCAGCCGGGCGGGCCCGCCGGGGACCTCTCCGTCACGCAGGGCCCGCATGCCGTCCACGATCTGGTGCACGATCTCGGCGGTCGACAGATTGCGGTCGAGTCCGGCCTGGCCCGTGGCGCAGAACGGACAGTTCATACCGCAGCCGGCCTGCGAGGAGATGCACATCGTCACCCGGTCCGGGTAGCGCATCAGGACCGACTCGACGAGCGTCCCGTCGTGCAGTCGCCACAGCGTCTTGCGCGTCGTGTCCTCGTCGCAGGAGATGTGCCGCACGACGGACATCAGATCGGGCAGCAGCTCCGAGGCGAGCCGCTCGCGCGCGGCCGCCGGGATATCGGTCCACTGCGCGGGGTCGTGCGCGTACCGCGCGAAGTAGTGCTGCGACAGCTGCTTGGCGCGGAACGGCTTCTCGCCGATCGCGGCGACGGCCTCCTTGCGCTCGGCGGGCGTGAGGTCGGCGAGGTGCCGCGGGGGCTTCTTGGCTCCGCGGGGGGCGACGAAAGTGAGTTCTCCGGGCTTGGGCATGGTTCATCAAGTGTCGCAGACGGAATCCGGTGGCCTGCGTCCGTCGGTGACGGCGGCAGTCGTCACTCGACGTTGTCGGTCACTGCAGGGCGATCTCGGACGGCCCAGGACGTCCCGGCGCGGTGGGCGTTGTGGCTGGCCAGCGGGCCGACCGAGCGATCCGGGCGCGATCCGCTGCCGCGCCTCGCGGCCCCACTGGGAGGCAGCGCCCTTCCCTGTGCAGGCAGGGCGCTGTCACCAGGGCCACAGTCGGCACTAGAATCGAACTCGTGTCCGAAAAAGTGCCGCGTCTGGAGCGCCTGCGCAGCGTCCGCGAGTGGCTGGCCTGGCAGCTGCGCCGCACCGACGAGACCATCGCGGATCTGGAGCGTCAGGAGGTAGCGGCTGCACGTGCCGCGCGCACGGCGGCCCCTCCTCAACCTGGGTGGAAACTCGCGATGCGGCGAGCAGGCGGTAAGTCCACGCCTGACGCCGTCCACGCCGGCGACTGTGGCATGGCCGGACAGCACACGAAGCCGCTCGCGCGCGAGCAGGCCCTCCGCGCCATCACCGAGGACGGCATCCCAGCGTGCCCGTACTGCCGCCCCGACACCGACCTCGGCGTGCTGTGAACCACACACCGCCGCAGCCTGACGACGCGGCCACTGCTCCGATCGTCGTCCACCGCGCCACGGGAACCAACGGCCGCCGGGTCACGATCCGCACCCAGCCCACCGGCCTGGCCCACAGCGACGCCGACCTGATCGAGTTCCTGCGCCGCGCCGGCCTGCCGGACGCGGAGCTGCTGGACGACCCGCACTGGGTGGCGTGGCAGGGCGGGCGACCCCACGACTACGGCACGGACTGACCCTGCCGCGGAGCGCGCTTCCAGCCGCCTGTTGCGAAGACGGCCTTCGGCGGACGCGCGAGTCGTCCGCCTCGTCGCACGCCACTCTTGTGCGTGGATGGAGGCCAGTGGTCCGGATGGACCTGCAGGAAGCGCTTGGTCCACTCCACTGCCTCGGCCTCGGCTGGAGGAGGGCGTAACCGCCGACGCCGATGACTTCCTTGCTCTCGGTGAAGGGCCCGTCCGTGAACCTGAGCTTGCCGCCGGACCAGTTGACCCGGGTGCCCTCGGAGGTCGGGGCGAGCCCGGCCGTCTCGAGCATGACCCCGGCCTTGGTGATCTCCTCGAGCAGCGCTCCCATGCGCTGCTCGAACTCGGGGCCGGGGTCGTCGAAGGGGGCATTCCCGTCGATGCGGATCATCGTCAGGCAACGCGGCACACGCGCCGCGGGCTGCGCCTCCCTCACGTCGCGCCCACCGGCCCCGGAGGTCAGGCTGGAAGGACGTCAGGCTGGAAAGCGGTAGTGCGTGATCCGGGAGGCTCTCGTATGAACGCCGTGGCAGACTCCGCAGGGGGCAGATACCTGGCCGGCGCGCTCGAGAGTCCGGTCGTCGGGATGGCTCCCTGGATCATCTTCTCGGTCCTCGTGGGCCCCGGACGTTTCGAGGTTGCGGTGGGGCTCGCGCTCGCGGCCTCGCTCGTACTGATCATCGCCGGGCGGATCGTGCGCCCCCGGAGCTCGCTCAAGATCCTTGAAGTGGCGGACCTGGTGTTCTTCACCGTGCTGACCGTCGTCGGGGCCTTCGCCAGCGAGGCGACCCACCTCTGGCTGGAGACGTACGCGGGCGAGCTCTCGAACATCGCCCTGGCCGTCATCGCCTTCGGCTCCATGGCGGTGCGGGTGCCCTTCACCGTCCAGTACGCCAGGGAGCGGGTCGACCCCGCGTACTGGAACTCGCCCGCCTTCCTCCGCACCAACTATGCGATCACCGGCGTGTGGGGGCTCGCCTTCCTGGTGGCCGCGATCGCCGGTGGCTACGGCGATCTCGTCCTGCACAACCCGGACAACATCTGGACCGCGTGGATCATCCAGATCCTGGCGATCGTCGCCGCGCTGCGCTTCACCGATTGGTACCCGGACTACGTGCGGGCCAGGGCACGCGGAACCGGGCCGGCTCCGTCCGTCAACGGGCTGTTGCTGCCACTGGCCGGGCTGCTCGTCCCCGTGGGAATCGCCGTGCTGATCTTCGACGACGCCGGAACCTGGCTCGGAGTGGCTCTGATCGTCGTGGGCGTGCTGGCGGCCAAGGCTCTGAAGGGGGACAGCAAGACGCGGTCGGACGACGCATCCCGGGCGAGCTGATCACGCGGAGTACGACGAGGGAAGCTGCGTGGCCGGCCGCGCGGCAAGCGGCGAGGGGCTCACCGCCCGCAGGCGGTGAGCCCCTCGTCGTACGGCCGTGCCGGTGGCGTCAGCCGGAGCCGACGAAGATCACCAGCAGCAGCCACACCACCGGCGCCGTCGGCAGCAGCGAGTCCAGCCGGTCCATGATGCCGCCGTGCCCCGGCAGCAGCGTGCCCATGTCCTTGATGCCGAGGTCCCGCTTGATCATCGACTCGCCCAGGTCGCCCAGGGTCGCGCTGGCGGCGACCGCAAGGCCGAGCAGCACGCCCTGCCACCAGGTGCCGCCGTCGATCAGCAGCGGCATGCAGAGCGCGCCCGCCGCCATGCCGAACGTCACCGCTCCGACAAGACCCTCGCGGGTCTTCCCGGGACTGATGCGCGGCGCGAGCTTATGCTTGCCGAAGCGCCAGCCGATCGCATAGGCGCCGGTGTCGCTGACCACAGTCAGCAGCAGGAAGGTGAACACGCGCTGCGGCCCGTCGTCGGCGGTGAGCATCATCGCGACGAACGTGGCGAGGAACGGTACGTAGAACGCGGCGAAGAGGCCCGCGGTGACGTCCTTGAGGTAACCCTCGGGCGGTTCGGTCATCCGCCAGCCCAGCACGGCCAGCGCGGTGAGCGCCATGGCGACCCACGCGCCCTCGGCGCCCCGTACATAGCCGGCCACGACCATCGCCGCGCCGCCCACCGCGAGCGGCACGAGGGGGGCCTTGATGCCCTTGCGCTCGTCGAGCCGGGAGGTCAGCTCCCACAGGCCGACGACCACGGCGACGGCGATGACGCCGACGAACACGGCCTTGACGATGAAGAGGGACGCGATGATCACGGCGCCGAGCCCGGCACCGACGCCTATGGCAGCCCGCAGATCCCGGCCGGCGCGCTTCTTCTGCGGCGGCTGCGAGGGCTGCGACGACTCCGGCGGCTCGGACGCCGCAGGCGGCGGAGGGGTGGGCATGGGCTCCTGCGGCATCTCGTCGCGGAACAGGGGGCCACTCCACCGAGCGGCCCCCCGGTCGCGGTCCTCGCGGTCTTCTGCGTCTCTACCTGCGTCGGGAACGTCCGGCACCGGCACGGCGGGCATGGGCCGAGTGTGCTGGGCGCCATGCTCATCGTAAGCGGGACCCGCCGGGGCGGCCCCCTGGTCGGGCGGCCCCCAGTAACCGGGGCTGTAACCCGCGCTCGGCGGGGCCCCCCAGGAAGAGTCGTTCATCAGACCTCGAGCAGCTCGGCTTCCTTGTGCTTGAGCAGCTCGTCCACCTGCGTCACGTGCTTCGCGGTGGTGTCGTCGAGCTCCTTCTCCGCGCGGCGGCCCTCGTCCTCGCCGACCTCGCCGTCCTTGATCAGCTTGTCGATGGCCTCCTTGGCCTTGCGGCGCACGGAGCGGATCGAGATCCGCGAGTCCTCGGCCTTGCCCTTGGCGACCTTGATGAACTCGCGGCGGCGCTCCTCGGTGAGCTCGGGGAACACCACTCGGATGATGTTGCCGTCGTTGCTCGGGTTGACGCCCAGGTCGGAGTCCCTGATCGCCTGCTCGATGTTGCGCAGCGCGCTCTTGTCGAACGGAGTCACCACGGCCATCCGGGGCTCGGGCACCGAGAACGAGGCCAGCTGGTTGATCGGTGTCAGCGCACCGTAGTAGTCGGCCACGATCTTGTTGAACATCGCCGGGTGCGCACGCCCGGTGCGGATCGCGGCGAAGTCCTCCTTGGCGACCACGACGGCCTTCTCCATCTTCTCCTCGGCCTCGAGGAGGGTCTCTTCGATCACCACTTGCTCCTGCGTGTCTTGAGTAGGCCCGGCGTGTACGCGTGTCGGTCAGTTGGCGTGTCGGTCAGCTTGGCGCTTGCGAGTCCGCGTGACGAATACGAGTACGAGGCCGGCGAATCTTGGCGGCGCGTTCCCCCTGCACGGTGTCCGACCGGCAGGGCTTTGTCCATCCCCACTAGGGGCTAGCGGGCGGTCGCCCGGATCAGACCCGGGTGCCCTGGGCGCTCACGAGCGTGCCGATCTTCTCACCCCGGACCGCCCGGGCGATATTGCCCGGGGCAAGCAGTTCGAAGACGAGGATGGGCAGCTCGTTGTCGCGGCAGAGGGTGATGGCGGTGGCGTCGGCAACCTTGAGGTTGCGGGTGATCACCTCGCCGTACTCCAGCGCGTCGAACTTCACGGCGTCCGGATTGGCCTTCGGGTCGGAGTCGTAGACCCCGTCGACCCCGTTCTTGCCCATGAGGAGGGCCTCGGCGTCGATCTCCAGGGCGCGCTGGGCGGCGGTGGTGTCGGTGGAGAAGTACGGCATGCCCATACCGGCGCCGAAGATGACGACGCGGCCCTTCTCCAGGTGGCGCACGGCTCGCAGCGGGATGTACGGCTCCGCGACCTGCCCCATGGTGATGGCGGTCTGGACGCGGGAGTCGATGCCCTCCTTCTCCAGGAAGTCCTGGAGCGCGAGGCAGTTCATGACCGTGCCGAGCATGCCCATGTAGTCGGAGCGCGCCCGGTCCATGCCGCGCACCTGGAGCTCGGCGCCGCGGAAGAAGTTGCCACCGCCGATGACGATCGCGATCTGTGCGCCGTCACGGACGACCGCGGCGATCTCCCGTGCGATGGCGTGTACGACGTCGGGATCGACGCCCAGACCGGTACCGCCGGAGAAGGCTTCACCGGACAGCTTCAGCATGAAGCGGCCGGCCTTCTTGCCGGTGTGGTCGCTTTTGTCGTCGGCTGCCGGATTGGCGTCCGCGCCCTTGTTCATGGAGATCTCCTCGTGCACATACGAAGAAGGCCATTGCCGGTGGGTGCTGGTGTCCCTGCGGCAATGGCCTCCTCGTCTGATCTGCGGTCGTCCGACGTCTACGCGGCCGACGACTGCTGGGAAACCCTAGCGGGCTCCCGTGTCGATCGCGTACCGGCTCAGATGCCGACCTTGATGCGCGAGAAGCGCTTCAGGGTGACACCGGCCTCGTCCAGGATCTGCTGGACGGACTTCTTGTTGTCGAGCGCGTAGGGCTGGCCAAGGAGGGTGGCCTCCTTGAAGAAGCCGTTGACGCGGCCCTCGACGATCTTGGGGAGGGCGGCCTCGGGCTTGCCCTCGGCGCGCGTGGTCTCCTCGGCGACGCGACGCTCCGACTCGACGACCTCGGCCGGGACGTCCTCACGGGAGAGGTACTTCGGCGCGAAGGCGGCGATGTGCTGCGCGACGCCCTTGGCGATCTCGGCGTTCTCCTTGTCGAGCTCGACGAGAACACCGATCTGCGGGGGCAGGTCGGGCATGGTGCGGTGCATGTACGCCGTGACGTAGGCGCCGGAGAACTGCGCGAAGCGGTCCAGGACGATCTTCTCGCCGAGGTTGGCGTTGGCCTCGTCCACGTACGCCTGGACGGTCTTGCCGGGCTCGATCTCGGAGGCGAGCAGCGCCTCGACGTCCGCCGGGTTCGTCTCGGCGACGTGGGTGGCCAGAGCGTTGGCGACGGCCTGGAACTTCTCACCCTTGGCGACGAAGTCCGTCTCGCACTTCAGCTCGAGGATGACACCGGAGGTGTTGTCGTCGGCGATCAGGGAGACGACGGCGCCGTTCTCGGCGGAGCGGCCCTCGCGCTTGGCCACACCCTTCTGGCCCTTGATACGCAGAGCCTCGACGGCCTTGTCGACGTTGCCCTCGGCCTCGTCGAGCGCCTTCTTGCAGTCCATCATGCCCGCGCCGGTGAGCTCGCGGAGCTTCTTAACGTCAGCGGCGGTGTAGTTCGCCATGTCTGTGAATCTCTCTGAAGTCGAAGGTCGAACGATCTACGGGCCGACGGCGGGGGCTTCATGGGCCCCCGCCGTCAACTTCCGAACCTGGAGTGTCAGGCCTGCTCGGCGTCCGCAGCCGGAGCCTCGGCCGGGGCCTCGGCAGCAGCCTCGGCCGGCTTCTCGGCCTCGGCGGCCGGGGTCTCGTCGGCCTTCTTCTCGCCCTCGAGCAGGTCGCGCTCCCACTCGGCCAGCGGCTCGCCCGCGGCCTTGTCGCCCGGCTTCGAGTCACCGGTGGCGACGCCGGAGCGGGCGATGAGGCCCTCGGCGACGGCGTCGGCGATCACGCGGGTGAGCAGCGTGACGGAGCGGATCGCGTCGTCGTTGCCCGGGATCTTGTAGTCGACCTCGTCGGGGTCGCAGTTGGTGTCGAGGATCGCGACGACCGGGATGTGGAGCTTGCGCGCCTCACCGACGGCGATGTGCTCCTTCTTGGTGTCGACGATCCAGACGGCGCTCGGCACCTTCTGCATCTCGCGGATACCACCGAGGGTCTTCTCCAGCTTGGTCTTCTCGCGGGAGAGGACCAGGAGCTCCTTCTTGGTGAGGCCGGAGGCGGCCACGTCCTCGAAGTCGATCGCCTCGAGCTCCTTCAGACGCTGAAGGCGCTTGTAGACGGTGGAGAAGTTGGTGAGCATGCCGCCGAGCCAGCGCTGGTTGACGTAGGGCATGCCGACGCGGGTCGCCTGCTCGGCGATGGCTTCCTGCGCCTGCTTCTTGGTGCCGACGAACATGATGGAGCCGCCGTGGGCGACGGTCTCCTTGACGAACTCGTAGGCGCGGTCGATGTACGACAGCGACTGGAGCAGGTCGATGATGTAGATGCCGTTGCGCTCGGTGAAGATGAACCGCTTCATCTTCGGGTTCCAGCGACGGGTCTGGTGACCGAAGTGGACGCCGCTCTCCAGCAGCTCCCGCATCGTGACGACGGCCATGGCCGTATCTCCTTGAGTTCTCGGTTGTGTCCTGACGCCCCGACGCGCCGTGCCACAAGGGACCGAGGGGCGCGGCCACCGACCGAGGTTGAGGCTGGTGGCGGGGCGTGCGAAGTCGACCCGGTGACCCGGATCGCCAGAAGAAGTGTACGGGACCGGCGCAGTGCCGGGTGACGGCGCTGTCCACAACCGGCCGGTTGTCCACAGATCCGGACCATGATCAGCGGGATGGGGCGGTGGTGCGGGACGGTCCTGTGCCATGAAACGTGTCGTGAAATGCGTACGTGTCGCGACGGTGACCGTGGTGGCGGTGGCCGTGGGGACGGCGTTGCTGGTGCTGCTCGGGGGAGGGGCGGCGTGGGCAGGCACATGGCCGGTGGGGCCGCCGCGGCCTGCGGTGGTCCGGGGCTGGGAGCCGCCGGCGACGCCGTACGGGCGAGGGCACCGCGGCGTGGACCTGGCGGCGCCGCCGGGCACAGAGGTACGGGCGGCCGCGGCGGGCCGGGTGTCGTTCGCGGGGGCGGTCGCCGGGCGAGGGGTCCTGTCCATCACCCTGTCGGGTACGGGCGACCCTCCTTTGCGCACGACGTACGAGCCGGTGCGCCCGCTGGTCCGCCCGGGCACCGAGGTGGCCGCGGGGCAGGTGGTGGCCGTCGTGCCGGAGGGCCCGTCGCACTGTCCGCAGGGCTGTTTGCACTGGGGGCTTCGCCGCGGGGACGCGTACCTCGATCCACTGTCGCTGCTGCCGCCCTCACAGCTGCGCCGGGGCCTGTCCCGGCTGCTCCCGGTCTTCGGGGTGCCGGTGCCGGTGCCGGTGGCGGAGTCGGAGTCGGAATCGGAACCAGGGCCGGCGCAGGGGGTCGAGGCCGTGGCCGCGGAGGCGGAGGCGGGGGCGGGGGCGGAACCGGTCCAGGCGTTGGCATTGGCCGTGGCAGCGGTCTGGTTCCACCGGGTGCGTAGGCGCACGGGCGAGCGCGACGACCGGGGTCGTGGGCGACGCGGCCAGAAGGACGGTAGTGGCGCGGATCCGCCCTCGGCGTCCGACGGCGGGGCGGCGGATTCGCCCCTACGCGAGTGACCCCGGTGGGGTCACTCGCCGCAGACGCCCCGGAGCGCCATCGACACCGCGGCCTCGGCGATGTCGGAGGGGTCCTCGGCCGCGCCCAGTTCGATGCGGCGGACAGCGGCGTCGACGACGCCTTGGACGAGCATCGCGGCGAGGCGAGGCTGCTGGTGGCCAAGCTCTCCGAGGGCCTCGACGATCATCGCGACGAGGCCGCCGTGCGCCGCGCGGATCTTCTCGCGGGCGCCGGCGTCCAGCTCGCTCGCGGAGATCGTGACGACGGCCCGGTGGCGCCGGTCGCCGACGAGGTCGAGCTGTCGGCGGACATAGGCCTCGACCTTGCCCTCGGGCGTCGCGGCCCGCTCCATCGCGTCTTCCACCTCTGCGGCCCAGACCGGGAAGTCGACGGCACACAGCTCTTCGACGACAGCGGCACGCGAGCGGAAGTACTCGTACACGGAGGACCTGGCGAGGCCCGTGCGCTCGGCGAGGGCGGGGAAGGTCAGCGCTTCCGTACCGCCTTCGGACAACAGGGAACGCGCGGCATCCAGCAGGGCGCCGCGCTGCATGGTCCGGTGCTCGGCCACGGAGGCCGCTCGAATCCTGGGCACGGATCCACTTTACGGGCGCTGCGCCGACAGTGGACGGGCACGGGACGATTGGGCACCCCGGGCCATGGGTCACCGGCCGACGTCCGCCAGCTTCGCCCTGAGCTGCAGCACCGACTTCGTATGGATCTGGCTGACCCTGCTCTCCGTGACCCCGAGGACGTTGCCGATCTCGGCGAGGGTGAGGCCCTCGTAGTAGTAGAGCGTGACGACCGTCTTCTCACGGTCGGGGAGTGTGTTGATCGCGCGGGCGAGGAGCCGCCGCAGCTCCCGGTCCTCGGCGACCTCCACCGGATCGTCCGCGGCGGTGTCCTCCAGCGTGTCCATCAGGCTGAGCCGGTCGCCGCCCTCCCCGCCGACGTGCAGCAGCTCCTCCAGGGCCACCACGTTCGCCAGGGACAACTGGCTGAAGACTGCGTGCAGTTCCTCCAGCCCGATGCCCATCTCCGCGGCGACCTCGCTCTCGGACGGCGTGCGCCGCAGCTGCGCCTCCAGCGTGGCGTAGGCGCGCTCGACGGCGCGTGCCTTCTGCCGCACGGATCGGGGGATCCAGTCCAGCGCCCGGAGTTCGTCGATCATGGCGCCCCGGATGCGGGTGATCGCGTACGTCTCGAACTTGATCGACCGCTCGATGTCGAACTTCTCGATGGCGTCGATGAGCCCGAACACCCCGGACGAGACGAAGTCCGCCTGCTCGACGTTGGACGGCAGCCCCACGCTCACCCGCCCCGCCACGTACTTCACCAGGGGCGAGTAGTGCAGGATCAGCTGCTCCCGCAGCCGCCCGTCGCCCGTGGCCTTGTACGACCGCCACAACTCGTCGAGTGACGAGGGCGCGGGCGGCCGCACGGCGCCACGTGCAGCTGGGGGCACTGCCGCGCGGTCAGACCCGGAGGTGTGCTGGGGCATGCGTTGCCTTGAGCCGTTCTGCTGTGGGGTGGGGTGTGAGGGGACGGGTTTCCGGTCGGATGGCTGGGTGGGGAACCTGGTGAGCGTAGCGTGACTGGACTGTTGCGGTGCGCGAAGACCAGCGGATGGCGCCTGTGCGGTACAGCCTGTCGGCCACACCTTCGAACGAGGGCCGACGCCGTGTGCGTCGGCCCTCTGGGCGTCGCCGGGGGAGCCGCGAAGGTCTTCGGCATCACCTTTTCACCCGAATGCGCCAGGTCAAGCACCGCCTCGCCGGGCGTTCGACGGAGGTATCGCGGACCTGACCAACTGCCAGCCGTCACCGTGCCGTTCGACGAACCCCAGCGCATGCAGTTCGTACAGCCTGCCGAGTGCCTCGTCGGCCGTGACCCCGGCTCGGCGGGCGATGTCACGCCCGTCGAGGACGCCATGGGCCGGGAGCACCTCAAGAACCTGTGACTCGGCGGGTCCGAGGAGGTCCCGCGGCAGCACCGGGCCGCGGCGCTCCGGGGCGAGATCGCCGATGTCGCCGACCAGCTCCGCGACTTCGTCGGCGTCGGTGACGAGGACGGCCTCACCCCGTAGGAGTTCATGCACTCCTGCCGAGAGTCCGCTGGTCACCGGCCCCGGAACGCCCATCGTGAAGCGGCCGAGGCGCTGCGCGGCCCGTGCGGTGACCAGCGAGCCGCTGCGGTATTCGGCCTCCACCACGACGGTGCCCCTGGTGAGAGCGGCGATCACGCGGTTACGCAGGACGAACCGAATGCGTGTCGGATGGCTGCCCGGCGCCAACTCGCCGATCACCAGACCCTGTTCCGCGATACGGCCGATCAACTCGGCGTGGGAGCGGGGGTAGACGACATCGACCCCGCAGGCGAGCACCGCGACGGTCGCGCCGCCGGCGGCCAGGGCGCCTCGGTGGGCGGCGCCGTCGACGCCGTGCGCGGCGCCGGAGACGACGACCCAGCCGCGCTCGGCGAGCCCGGAGCCGAGGCTCGTCGCCATATGGGCGCCGTACGGCGTGCAAGCCCGGGCACCCACCACGGCGACCGACCGCAACGCCCATATCCGCAGGTCCGGGCCGCCCCGGACCCAGAGCCCGATGGGTCTCGCGTCTCCGAGGTCGTCGAGCTGCCGCGGCCACTCCGGGTCGCCGGGGCACAAAAAGCGCCCGCCGACCGCCGCCACCGTCTCGAGATCGCGATCCGGGCGGGCCGCCGCGGCCCGTATCCGGTAGCCATCGATGCGCCGCTCCCCCGCGCCGGGCAGCGTGCCTTCGGGGAGCCTGGGTGCGGTGAGTCGCGCCATGAGCTCCACTGCGCCGTGCTCGCGCAGCCACCGCCCACCGTGTTCGTCACCCGGTTCGACGACCCGGGTCAACGCGGCTCGCGCCAGCCGCTCCTCGTTGTTGACGCCCGTGGCGGTCATGCGGGGCCCTCGCTCTTCCCGCCGTCCAGGCACCGGCACGGACAGTCGCCCCACGCCCCGACGCGACCCTCCGCCGCCCGATGCGCCACCGCACTGCCCGGTCGCCCGGACAAGGCTCCGGGCCCACCGGTGCCCACGGTCCCGCCGCCGGTCACGTTCCCGCCGGTCATGGTGCCGCTCCGACCACCGCCGGGGCGCCCCTCGAGATGCCGGTGCGCAGTTGCAGGGCGAGGGCGACGTCGTGGTTGGCGGGGCGGTCGCGGCCGGCGAGATCGGCGATCGTCCAGGCGACGCGGAGGACGCGATCCATGCCCCGCGCGGTGAGCAGGCCCCGCTCCATGTCCCGCTCGGCGGCGGCCAGCGCGCCCGGGGCGGCCTGCCAGCGGGTGCGGAGCTCATGGCCGGGCACCTCGCTGTTGACGCTCCACGGGGTGCCGTCCAGGCGGGCCGCGGCCCTGGCCCTGGCCTCGCGGACCCGGTCGGCGACGGTCTCCGTGGTCTCCCCTCGTCCGCCCTGCCCCAGCAGATCGGAGCGGCTGACCGGCTCCACCTCCACGCGCAGGTCGACCCGGTCGAGCAGCGGCCCGGACAACCGTGCCTGGTAGCGCCGGATCACCGAGGACGGGCAATCGCACCCGGCGCCGTGCAGAGTGTGCCGCCCGCACGGGCACGGGTTCGCCGCCAGGACCATCAGAAACCGGGCGGGCAGCCGCACCACTCCTGCGCTCCGCGCCACGATCACATGCCCGGACTCCAGCGGCTGGCGCAGCGCGTCCAGTGCCTTGGCGGAGAATTCCGGGGCCTCGTCCAGAAAGAGCACTCCACGGTGGGCCAGCGACACCGCTCCGGGCCTCGGCAGCCCCTGGCCGCCGCCGACGAGGGACTGCATCGTCGCCGAGTGATGGGGGGCGCAGTACGGCGGCGTACGCACCAGGGGCTCGCCGGGCGGCAGGATGCCCGCGACCGAGTGGACCCCGGTGACTTCGAGGGACTCCTGCCGGGTCAGCGGCGGCAGCACCCCGGGCAGCCGCTCCGCCAGCATCGTCTTGCCCGCGCCCGGCGGGCCCTGCAGCAGCAGATGGTGGGCTCCGGCCGCCGCGACCTCCAGGGCGGTGCGCGCGGCGTGCTGCCCTGCCACGTCCGCGAGGTCCGGCCACTGGCTGTGCCCGTCACCGGCTGCCGCGCCGGGCGCGAGCCCTGTGCCGACCCCGGCTCCCGGCACGAGGAGCCCGGCGAGCATGGCGTCCGGCCGGCCCTCGCCGTCCGGCTCTTCCTCGGGCACCGGCTCGTCGTTCAGCACGGCGATCAGCTGGCGCAGGCTGCGCACGCCGAGGACGGAGACGCCCGGCACCAGCGAGGCCTCCCCCGCCGTCTGCTCGGGGACGACCACCTGCCGGTAGCCGGCCTCGGCAGCCGCGAGGACCGCGGGCAGCACCCCGCGCACCGGCCGCACCCTGCCGTCGAGCCCCAGCTCCCCGATGAGCACCAGATCGGCGATCGCCCTCGGATCGATGCGCTCCGCCGCGCCGAGTACGGCGCAGGCGACGGCGAGGTCGAATCCGCTTCCTCCCTTGGGCACAGAGGCCGGGCTGAGCCCCACCGTGAGTTTCTTCTGCGGCCATTCGGCGTCGGAGTTGGCCACGGCCGCCCTGACCCTGTCCCGGCTCTCCACCAGGCTCTTGTCGGGCAGTCCCACGAGGGCGAAGGTCGCGACGCCCGGCTCCAGGTCGGCCTGGACCTCGACCACCACGCCTTCGACGCCGACCAGCGCCACCGAGCACGCACGCGCGAATCCCATCAGGCCACCCCCCGCGCGTGCTCCACGCGAGGCGCGCCTCTCGGGGGCACGACCACCCCGATGAGATCGATCCGCACTCCGCCCGGCGGAGGTCCGCCGTGGCGCTCCAGCCAGCACGCGGCCAGCCGTCTGAGCCGGTCCGCCTTGGCGGGCGTGACCGCGGCCATCGGATGCTCGAAGGCCCCTGTGCCCGGCGGGGCGCCCCTGCGGGTCTTCACCTCGCAGACGACCACCGCATCGCCGTCCCGGGCGACGATGTCGATCTCACCGACCCGTCCACACCGCCAGTTCCGTGCCAGCACGGCCATTCCGGCTTCGGTGAGCCGGCGGGCCGCCAGCTCCTCGCCGTACCGCCCCAGTGCCCCCGTCGCGTTCATCTCGGCACCACCTCCGGCACCGACTCTGACGCGTCACACCCCAGCTTGTGGATCTTGGTGGACAACCCGTCCGATGTGGATAACTCAGCCACCCGGAAGTTCGAGGTCGCTCTTGTTCAGCTCCTCGATGTTCACGTCCTTGAACGTGAGCACCCGGACCTGCTTGACGAACCTGGCCGGCCTGTACATGTCCCAGACCCAGGCGTCCGCCATCGAGACTTCGAAGAAAACCTCACCCTGGACCGAGTGCACCTGCATCTCGTAGTCATTGGTGAGATAGAAGCGACGCTCGGTCTCGATCACGTATTTGAACAGACCGACGACGTCGCGGTACTCCCGGTAGAGCTTCAGCTCCATCTCGGTCTCGTACTTCTCGAGGTCCTCGGCGCTCATGGCATGTTCCCCTTCAGCCGTGCGTCCCCCCATTGTGCGCCAGCCTCCCGTGCCCCTAGGCGATTTCTGGGGCCAGGACCACCGGCGTACTCGGAGGACCGTCGTCGAGCAGCGTGCGCAGCAGCTCGGCGAGTCTGGTCGGGTACACCGTCTCACGCGCCGCCGACAGTTCCGCGGAGGTCCACCACCTCAGGCCGGCGACGCTGCGCTGCTCAAGCCCGGTCAGTCCGCCGAGGCTGGTCGCGGTCTGTCCCGTTCGTGCCAGGTAATACCACTCGTCCTGGTCCCAGCGCCGCCCGTCGAAGGGGAAGGAGCAGACGCGCTGCCAGACCACCGGCCCCAGCTCGACATCTGTGATTCCGGTCTCCTCGGCGAGCTCGCGCAGCGCGGCCTCCTCGCGGGTCTCGCCGCCCTCGATCCCGCCGCCCGGCGTGAACCACCAGGTGTCGTCGGGATCGTCCGGTTCGTATCCGTGGATCAGCAGAATGCGGTCCTCCGGATCGAGCAGGATCACCCGCGCGACCTTCCGCAGCTCCTTCGCAGACAGGCGCTCAACGGTCTCAGGGCTCTCAAAGGTCTCAACGGTCTCAACGCTGTCAACGACCTCAACAGCCTCAACGGTGTCTGCGACCGGTTCCCGCCGCGGCACCTCACGCATCCGCCGTCACCCGGCCCCGCGCCCCGGGCGCCCTGCGCCGCCCGAGCACCGCCGCGACGGGCCCGTACGCCGCACCGCCAAGAATCAGCACGACACCGACCAGCACGGACCCGGCGACCAGCTTCACCGGCCCCGGCTGCGACACTCCGCCCGGCAGCGCAGCGAAGCCCTCCGGCCGCTCCACCGGGCCGCCCAGCGGCCACGCCACGGCGTCCAGCCGGGCGCTCACGGCCGTCCGCGGCACCGAGCCCTGTCCCGGGTCCCGCAGATGGACCCGGGAGTCCAGGGAGCCCATGCGCTCGTCGCCGAGGAGGAAGAGCTGCTCTTCGGGCACGGTGGCGTTGAACGCTGTCGGCGAGGCTGGGCCCTTGCTCCGCAGATACGGTTCTTCGACCGCCTTGCCGTTGATGGTCATCCGACCGTCCGCGTCGCAGCACGCGATCTTGTCACCGCCGATCGCGACGACCCGCTTCACCATCGGCATGTCGCCCCACACCTTGTCGGTGAAGACCACGACATCACCGCGCCGCACCTGGGACCCGTCGATGCGCTGCGCCAGCACCCGGTCGCCCGCTTCGACGGTCGGCGACATGGAGTCGGTCGGCACTGTGTACGGCTGGTACTCGACGGCTCCCCAGACGAAGCCTCCGAGGAAGAGCACACAGCCGACGGCCACGGCCAGCCCCGACAGCGCGCTGCCGAGACGGCCGCGGCCGCCTTCCGTACGTCCTGTTCCGCTCATTCCAGCGCTCCCCACCTCGGAGATCGACGATCGCTGATCTGAGCCGCACCCTACCCGCCGCTCTACCCGCGGGTCAGCCCTCACCGGTTACCCGGCGGTCCGCTCCTCGGTCCCTCCGGCGCTCGTCCCGACGGCTGCCCCTGCGGTCGGGACGGCCGTCGCGGCAGCCGCGACCAGCCTCCTCCTGCGCAGCACGACGATCGGCACCGCACCCGCAAGCCCGAGCGCACCGGGCGCCACAGCGGCAGCAGCCGAGGCCGCGGCACCGAGACCGGGCTGGTCGAAGGTGCTGGGCACGGGAAGCGTGGACCAGCGGCCGGGCGGCCAGGCCACCACGACCGCCCGGCCGACGACGTCGTCGACCGAGACGGTGCCGTTGCCCGGGAGTTCCTGGTGGTAGCGGGAGTCCAGCGAGTTCTGCCGGTTGTCGCCCATGACCCAGATCCGGCCCTCGGGCACCTTGATCGGCCCGAACGGCTCGTCGTCGCAGGGAGTGCTGCCGGGGTTGATGTACGACGTCTCGTCCAGCTCCTTGCCGTTGACCTTGACCTTTCCGCCCTGCTTGCACTCGACGGTGTCGCCGCCGACCGCGATGACCCGCTTGATGAGGTCCTTCTCCTCGGCGGACGGCATGAGGCCGATGAAGCTGAGGAACTTCTGCACCGCGTTCGGTTCGGGGGTCTGCGCAGTCTCCAGCCAGCCGCCCGGGTCGTGGAAGACGACGACCTCGCCGCGCTCGGGCTCCGCGCCGAACCATGGCGTCAGCTTGTCGACCAGCACCCGGTCGCCCCGTTGCAGGGTGTTCATCATCGAGTCCGACGGGATCGAGAAGGCCTGCACCAGGAAGGTCTTGATCAGGAGCGCGAGAAGAAGGGCGATACCGATCAGCAGCGGCAGTTCCTTCCAGAACGACCGGTGCCTTTGCGCCGCACCGCCGTCGGCCGACTCGTCGTCGTCCCCGAAGTCGTCGTCGGAACCGCCGCCGGAAGCACCGCCACCCGACGTGGGGTCGTGGTCCGCGGGGCCCTGCCCTCCAGGACCGCCGTCAGCCTTCCGGAAAGCCTCGCCGAAGCCACTGTGGCCACCGTGGCCGCCGAAGCCTCCGGAGCCGCCGGGACCGGGGGAACGCTCCATGAGCCGCTCGGGCCGCTCCTCCGGCTCGTCGCGTCCGGATCGTGCGCCGACCGCCAAATCCCCCACATCCACTCCTCACTCCGTGCGACCACCCGCGCCGAACGAGACGCAGGCCCATTACTCCCATAACGAGCGGGAGTTCCGCAGGGCTCGGGAGCAGGATCATTCCATTGGGATCCCGGGAGGACACACTATGCGACGGGGCCTGTGCCGTGGTCGCCCCGGCACGCGCATCGGGGACCGACGCGTACGTCTCCCGCTGTTCCAGCTTGCTCCAGTGGTCGAACGGCCACGCGATGAAGACCGCACGGCCGACGACCTCCCCCTCCGACACCGTGCCGCGGAACGCCTCCTGGAGGTGGAAGCGCGAGTCGGCCGAGTTGGACCGGTGGTCCCCCATCACGAAGAGCCGCCCGGCCGGTACCTTCACCTCGAACCTGATTTTGGAAGGCTCGTTTCCGGGGTGCAGATACGGCTCGTTCAACGGCACGCCGTTGACGGTGACTTTGCCGTTCGCGTCGCAGCACTTGACGGTGTCCCCGCCGACCGCGATCACGCGCTTGATCAGATCCTGCTCGTCGTCGGACGGCAGCAGTCCGATGAAGGTCAGTCCCTGCTTGACCTGCTTGACGACGACCGGATCGTCCTGCTTGGGCGCCTGCTCCTGCCGCAGCCAGCCGCCCGGGTCCTTGAAGACGACGACGTCGCCACGCTCCGGCTTCGAGCCGAACCATGGCGTCAGCTTGTCCACCAGCACCCGGTCGTCGATCTTGATCGTCTGTTCCATCGATCCGGACGGGATCACGAACGCCTGGACCAGGAAGGTCTTGAGTACCAGCGCGATCAGCAGCGCCACGGTTATGAGGAGCGGTATCTCCTTGACCGCGGAGCGCTGCCGCCGACGCTTCACCTTGCGCGCCAGCTTGCGCCGCTCCGCGCGCCCCGGGAGAGTCCGCGCGCCGTCGGTGGGGCGGGTCCCGGTGGGCAGCCGTGTGTCGGCCCGGTGACTCGCGCGCCGTCCGCGGTTACCCATGCCGGCCGCCGGGTTCGGGTACGCGGCCGAAGGTGCCGGTCTGCTCCAGGGAGGACCAGCGGCCGACCGGCCAGCCGATCCAGTCCGCCCGGCCGATCACCTTCTCGAGGGGCACCATCCCGCCGCCGGGCTCGCCGAGGTGGTCCCGGGAGTCGCGGGACTTGCTGCGGTGGTCGCCCATGACGAACAGGGTGCCTTGCGGTACGACGATGTCGAAGGGCACCCGGGACGGGGCATCGCCGAAGTAGACGTAACGCTCTTCGACCGGTACGCCGTTCACCTCGAGTCTTCCCTCCTTGTCGCAGCACACGACCCGGTCGCCGCCGACGCCGACGACGCGCTTCACGAAATCGGTCTCGGCGGGCTCGGCCAGGCCCAGCGCAGCGGCCGCGCCCCGCATCAGCCCGGCGACCGCGTTCTCCTCCGGCGCTTCCCGGACGAATGATCCGGTGCCGTCGAAGACGACCACGTCCCCGCGCCGGGGCTCGGAACCGAAACGGTACGCCAGCTTGTTCACCAGTACCCGGTCTCCGACCTCCAGGGCCGGCTCCATCGAGGTGCTGGGGATCAGGAAGGGCTGCACCACGAAGTGGCTGAGCAGCAGCAGGACGACGCCGCAGCCGACCCCGAGCAGACCGGCCCGCCGCAGCGAGAGCCCGGCCGTCAGCCCGGTCGCGACGCCGGGAACGCGCGCGGAGCGCGGCCCCTCCCCCGCCTCGGACGCTTGGGTCCCTGGTGCGGAGGAGCGGCCACGCTCCGTGTGCTGTGCTTCGGTGTCCATCGGGGCCAGATGCTATCCGGCCGCCATAAGAACCGTATGAGGCCGCAGCCTCGCGCGGGTGTGAGCCGTGGCTCAGCTCTCGCGCTTCTCCTTGATCTTCGCGGCCTTGCCGCGCAGCTCACGCAGGTAGTACAGCTTGGCGCGACGGACGTCACCGCGGGTGACGAGCTCGATCTTCTCGAAGATCGGGCTGTGCACCGGGAAGGTGCGCTCGACGCCGACGGAGAAGGAGACCTTGCGGACCGTGAAGGTCTCGCTGACACCGGAGCCCTGGCGGCGGATGACGACGCCCTTGAACTGCTGGATACGGGAGCGGTTGCCCTCGATGACGCGAACGTGGACGTTCACGGTGTCACCGGGACGGAACGCGGGGAGGTCGGTCCGCAGCGAGGCGGCGTTGACGGAGTCGAGCACGTGCGACATGTTCGTCTGCTTTCTTCGCCGATGCCACAGGTCATCAGCGGTAGAGAGATGAGGTTTCAGGGGCCGCATCGTCGGAGCGGGCGTCGTGTCCCCCTGTGGCAGGGGCGCACGCCGGACGCACGGCAGCGGCCTATTCTTCCACGGCCTGTGGCCTGCGCCAAAATCGACCGTCGGGCGACGGTGCCCAGCCCAGGATGGAGAGGATCTCGCGGTCCTTCTTGTCGAAGTCCGACGGGTCGCAGCGCTCGATGAGATCGGGCCGGTTCTCGGCCGTACGGCGGAACGCCTCGTCCCGCCGCCAGCGCGCGATCTTCCCGTGGTGCCCGCTGAGCAGGACGTCCGGGATGCCCCGTCCGCGCCACTGAGGGGGCTTGGTGTAGACGGGGCCCTCCAGGAGGTTCGCCATGGCGCCGGGCGCAAAGGAGTCGTCACGGTGCGACTCGGCGTTCCCGAGGACGCCCGGCAGCAGCCGTGCGACCGCCTCCGTGATGACCAGTACGGCCGCCTCGCCGCCGGCCAGGACGTAGTCCCCGATGGAGACCTCGTAGACGGGTATCCGGGTGGCGTACTCGTCCATGACACGCCGGTCGATGCCCTCGTACCGGGCCGGGGTGAAGATCAGCCACGGTCGCTCGGACAGCTCGACGGCGAGCTCCTGGGTGAAGGGCCGGCCGCTGGGCGTGGGGACGACCATCACGGGACCGTGCGCCCCGGCCTCGTAGCCGTCGGCGAGCGCCTGGTCGAGTGCGTCGCCCCAGGGCTCGGTCTTCATGACCATGCCGGGGCCGCCGCCGTACGGAGTGTCGTCGACGGTGCTGTGCCGGTCGTACGTCCAGTGCCGCAGGTCGTGTACGTGCACGTCGAGCCGGCCGCGCGCCCGCGCCTTGCCGACGAGCGAGACGTTCAGCGGCTCCAGGTACTCGGGGAAGATCGTGACGACGTCGAGCCGCATCAGGACCCGTCCTCGTCGCGGGAGGAGGCGATCTCCGCGCGGTCGTCGATGAGCCCGGGCGGAGGGTCGATAACGGCCTTCTGTTCCTTCAGATCGATCTCGGTGACGATCTCCTCGACGAACGGGATCATCACCTCGCTGCCGTCGGGCCGCTCCACGATGAACAGGTCCTGCGAGGGCAGATGCGAGATCTCGGTGATCCGGCCGATCTCCGTGCCGTCGGCGAGCACCACGTCCAGGTCCATCAGCTGGTGGTCGTAGTACTCGTCGGGCTCTTCCGGCAGCTCGTCCGGGTCGACGTCGGCGATGAGCAGGACGTTGCGCAGGGCCTCGGCTCCGTTGCGGTCCCGTACGCCCGCGAAGCGGAGCAGCAGCCTCCCGCTGTGTACCCGACCGGTCTCGATGGTCAGCGGTCCGGCGGATGCCGGGTCGGTGGCCAGTACGGCTCCGGGGGCGAGCCGCAGTTCCGGCTCGTCCGTGCGGACCTCGACGGTGACCTCACCCTTGATGCCATGGGCACGGCCGATCCGTCCGACTACCAGCTGCACGCGTTGCTCCTGCTCCGTGAAAGGCAGGGGCCGGAGGCGGTATCCACCACCTCCGGCCCCGATACTTCAGCCATCAATTGAGAAACCATGACGGCGGGCGACCGCCTCCGCGAGAGCGGTGGCGGTTCAGCCGCAAAGTCAGACCTGGTCCACGTCGACGAGGTCGACGCGGATGCCACGGCCACCGATGGCGCCCACGACGGTGCGCAGGGCGCGTGCGGTGCGGCCGTTGCGGCCGATCACCTTACCGAGATCGTCGGGGTGCACCCGGACCTCCAGCACACGCCCGCGACGCAGATTGCGCGAGGCGACCTGCACATCGTCAGGGTTGTCGACGATGCCCTTCACGAGGTGCTCGAGAGCCTCCTCGAGCATGCTCAGGCCTCGGTCGACTCGGCGGGAGCGGCCTCGGCCTCGTCCGCCTTCTTCTCGGTCTTCTTCGCCTTCGGGGTGATGGCCTCACCCTTGGCGTCGTCACCCTCGAGCGTCTTCGCGAAGGCGTCGAAGGAGGCGCGCTTGTCTTCCTTCGTCTCCGGCTGCAGCAGCGGCTTCTCCGGGGCCGGCAGGCCCTTGTGCTTCTGCCAGTCACCGGTGAGCTTCAGGATGGCGAGAACCGGCTCGGTCGGCTGGGCGCCGACGGACAGCCAGTACTGCGCACGCTCCGAGTCGACCTCGATGCGCGACGGGTTGTACGTCGGGTGGTACAGACCGATCTCCTCGATGGCCCGGCCGTCACGGCGGGTACGGGAGTCGGCGACGACGATGCGGTAGTGGGGCTGGCGAATCTTGCCGAGACGCTTCAGCTTGATCTTGACTGCCACGGGAGTGGAATCTCCTGGTTTTGACGTGGTTGGGCACAACGAGATGCCGCGTGGGGTTGCGGACCCGATGGCCCGATGGACGCGTCAGCCGGAGGAGAGAGGGGTCCTGTGCGACTGTCGAGTACAGCTAGCCATTGTGCCACACGGATCCCGTGCGAAAGACCCGAGTCCGGCCGACCTCCCGGCCATGGCCCGGCGCCCGCTCCCGCGGCTCGGGGAACGTCCGTCTCAACTGGCCGCGGCCACCGCTTCCGGGATACGGAACGGCTTGCCGCAGCCGCCGCAGACGATCGGCGCCTGGGCGAGGACCGACGGCACCACTCTGACGTTGCGGCCGCAGTCGCAGACCGCCTTCACCCGCACACCGCCGCCGGACGAGCCGTGCCGGGCGGCCGGACCCCGGAAGGTCCGCTTGGTGTCGGAGGCCGTCGCGACCGAGTGCGCGGCGAGGGCACGCTGCAGCCTCTCGATCGTCGGGCGATACCGCCGCTTCGCCTCGGGATTGAGCGTGACCAGCGAGAAACCGCTGCTCGGGTGCGGCTCCTCGGGGTGGTCCAGGCCCATCTCCTCGGCGATCGCCAGGAACCGGCGGTTGTGGTAGCGGCCGGCGCGGGAGGTGTCGCGGACCCCTCGGGCGGCGGCGATGCCGTGGACTGCCTCATGGAGCAGTCGTTCGAAGGAGAGCTCGTGGCCGCAGGCGGACGAGGACTCTCCGATCAGGGACTCTGGCGCGGCAAGATCCGGCAGCTCGGGGTGGTGCCGCTGAATATCGGCCCACGCCTGTGCCAGCTCTGCGGCGAGAACAGGTGGTGTCGTGCTCACGTCGTGATAACGAGCCTGGCGGCCCGCGGGTTCCATTCCGGGGCATCCCAAATAATTTGCACGTACCCGTCAGTTGCCATTGATGCGTCCCGACGAGGGCGGGTGCGCTGATCTGCGGAGAAGCCTCACAGCTCACACCAAGGTGGTACGTAGCGGCGCGTACGACCCGGCGCGTAGCCGGGCTCCGCGCGCCGGAGCACGGATGACCGTCGGGGGCTCAGGGGCGCCCGGAGGCGCCCCCGGCGCCCGGTGTCAGGGCGTCCGGGCGCCTGGGCGTCAGTAGGCGCGCGCGACGATCGCGAGCGTACCCGGGGCGTCATCGGCCTCCGGCACCGACCCGTCCTCGGCCACCAGACACCGTACGGACACGGCCTGATCGGCGAGCAGGGCCTCGCCCTCGGTGCCGAGCGTCGCCCACGGGATACGCGCCCAGCCGCCCGCGACCGCGGCCTCGGCGGCCTCCTCGATCGTGGTCACGTCGGCCGTACGGGACTCGCGGCGTTCACGCGATTGGCGCAGAAGCAGCGCCTGGTCGTCCTCGAGGATCTTCGGCAGCAGCCCGGTGAGCGCGTCGATGGCGACGGGCTCCTTGCCGCCGGGGATCCGGCGGGCCAGCATCGCCGTGCCGCCCTCCAGATCGCGCGGGCCGACCTCGATCCGTACCGGCACGCCCTTGAGCTCCCAGTCCACGGCGCGGCGGCCGAAGGGGGTGTCGGTGCGGTCGTCGATCTGGACCCGGATGCCGGTGGCCTTCAGCCGGTCGCCGATCTCGCGCACCTTCGCCAGCACGGCTTCGTCGCCCTTGATGGCGAGGACGACGGCCTGGACGGGCGCCAGCCGGGGCGGGACCCGCAGTCCGCTGTCGTCGCCGTGGGACATGATCAGGCCGCCGACCATCCGCGTGGAGGAGCCCCAGGAGGTCTGCCAGGCCAGCTCCTGCTTGCCCTCCTTCGACAGGTACGTGGTGTTGAAGGCCTTGGAGAAGTTCGTGCCGAGCTCATGGCTCGTGCCCATCTGGAGGGCCTTGCCGTCGCCCATCATGGCTTCGAGCGTGAGGGTGTTGATGGCGCCGGCGAAGCGCTCCCTGGCGGTCTTGCGGCCGAGCACCACATCGATGCCGAGGACGTTCACCATGAAGTCGGCGTAGACCTCGCGGTGGATGTGGGCGGCATAGTCCCGGGCCTCCTCGTACGTGGCGTGGGCGGTGTGGCCCTCCTGCCAGAGGAACTCGGTGGTGCGCAGGAAGACCCGGGGGCGCATCTCCCAGCGGACCACGTTCGCCCACTGGTTGATGAGCAGCGGCAGGTCGCGGTAGCTCTGGATCCACTTCGAGAAGTAGTCGTTGATGATCGTCTCGGAGGTGGGGCGGACGACGACCGGCTCCTCCAGCTCCTTGCCCCCGCCGTGCGTGACGACCGCGAGTTCGGGCGCGAAGCCCTCGACGTGCTCGGCTTCCTTCGTCAGGTAGGACTGCGGGATGAAGAGGGGGAAGTACGCGTTGGACGCCCCGGCTTCCTTGATGCGGGCGTCCATCTCCTGCTGCATCCGTTCCCAGAGCCCGTACCCGTACGGTCGGATCACCATCGTGCCGCGCACCGGGCCGTTGTCGGCGAGCTCGGCCTTGTTGATCAGGTCCTGGTACCAGCGGGGGAAGTCCTCGGCCCTGGGCGTGAGAACGGGTGCCTTTGCCATGGCGGGAATCGTACGGCGGCTGCACCCTGGATGGGGAATCGTTCCGGGCGCGGGGGCGCACGACCGGGGCACGTCAGGCTTTGCGGCGCGACCCCTGGACGTACGGACGGATGCGGAGTTCTCTGGCATACGGGGGGAGCAAGAGCGCACGTACACGGGGGGCTGTCATTCAAGGCACTGCTGACCTCTCGGCGGATTGGGGCGCTTTTCGATGACACCTACGCTCGTCCGGCACCACCCGCGTACGGCCGCCACACCGGCGGATCCCGCGGCGCGCGCCCGCGACTGGGCGGAGATCCAGGAGCGGATGCTGGTGCCCCTCTACGAGGCGGTGTACGAGCACCTGGAGGTCGGCAAGGGCTCCCGGCTGCTGGGACTCGACTGCGGCTCGGGCCTCGCCCTGCTGATGGCCGTGACGCGCGGGGCGCGCGTCACGGGAGTCGACACCGACCGGTCGCGGCTCGCGCTGGCCCGCGAGCGGCTGCTCGCGCCGGAGCCCGAGCGGTCCGGCGAGGCAAAGGCGCGGCTGGTGGAGGGCGGCCCGGAGGAGGCGGGCGATCCCGCGCTTCCCCGGTTCGACGTGATCACGGTTTTTCAGCCGATCGGGTGTACGGCGGGCGACTCCGAAGGGCTCGTACCCGCTCTGGAGGCGGCGGTTCCGCTCGCCGAGCGCGGCAGCCCGGTCGTGCTGGCGGGCTGGGGCCCGCCGGAGCGGTGCGCGACCTCGGCGGTGCTGCGGGTCGCGAGCCGGCTCACCGAGCGGCTGCGCGGGGGCGGCGGCTGGCGCCCGACGCGGCGGGACGACCTGGAGGACGTGGCGACCCGGGCAGGGCTGAAGCCGGACGGCTCCGGGCGGGTGGCGTGCCCCTTCGGCTACGCGGACCTGGAGAGCGCGGTGCGGGGGCTGATGTCGACGGGGCTGTTCGACGCGGCGGTACGGGCGACGGACCAGGCGCAGGTGGAGAAGGAGGTCACGGAGGCGCTGCACGCGCATGTGCGGGCCGACGGGACGGTCTGGATGCCGAACGTCTTCCGATACCTGATCGCGCGTACGCCGTAGGCGATGCCCGGCCCGGGCGGGCCGGGCGGGCGGCCCGCGAAGCCTGACCGGTTCGCCGGGTGGCCGGTGCCTCGGTCGCCGGACGGGCCGGTCAGTCGTCGGAGGAGTTCTTCGTGATGCGCGGGATGCCCGCCGCGCGGTACGCCTCGGCCTCCTCCAGCGTCTCGTTGGCCAGCAGCGCCTCCGCGAGCGCGTCCAGGCGGTCGCGGTTGTCGCGCAGCAGGCTGCAGGCGCTCTCGTAGCACTCGTCGACGATCCGGCGCATCTCGTGGTCCACCACGTCCAGCGTCGCCGGGGCGGCGACGAGCCCGTACGGCTCCTGCCCGTCGGCCGGGATCGCGGTGAGCCGGCCGACGCGTTCGCTCATGCCCCAGCGGCCGACCATGCCCCGGACCAGCCGCGTGGCCTGCTCGAGATCGCTCTCCGATCCGGTGGTGACGATGCCGAAGACGACGTGCTCGGCCGCCATCCCGCCGAGCGCGCCGGTGATGCGGCCGCGCAGGTATTCCTCCGTGTACGCGTACCGGTCGGCCTCCGGGGTGGAGAGGGTGACACCCAGCGCCCGCCCGCGCGGCACGATCGTGATCTTGCGGACGGGGTCGGCACCCGGCTGGAGCATGCCGAGGAGGGCGTGGCCGCTCTCGTGGTATGCGGTCCTGCGGCGCTCCTCCGCGGGCATCACGAGCGGCCGTTCCGCACCGAGCTGGACCTTCTCCAGGGCCTCGGAGAGATCGCTCTGGCTGACCTCGCGCTGCTGCCGTTTCACGGCGAGCAGCGCGGCCTCGTTGGCGAGGTTGGCGAGTTCGGCACCGGTCATTCCCGGTGTCGTACGAGCCACTTGGGCGAGGTCGACGGTCTTGGCGAGCGGGATCCCCCGGGTGTGGATCCTGAGGATCGCCTCGCGCCCGCCCCGGTCGGGCGGGCTGACCTGCACGATGCGGTCGAAGCGCCCCGGCCGGGTGAGCGCGGGGTCGAGGACATCGGCGCGGTTCGTAGCAGCGAGCACCACGACGCCTTCGGAACCGGTGAAGCCGTCCATCTCGGTGAGGATCTGATTGAGCGTCTGCTCGCGCTCGTCGTGGCCGCCAAGGCCCGCGCCGCCGCCGCGGACCCGTCCGATGGTGTCGATCTCGTCGATGAAGACGATGGCCGGGGCGACCTTGCGGGCCTCGGCGAAGAGTTCCCGTACGCGCGAGGCGCCCACACCCACGATCATCTCGATGAACTCGGAGGCGGACGCGGAGAAGAACGGCACCCCCGCCTCACCCGCCACGGCCCGTGCGAGCAGGGTCTTTCCCGTGCCGGGCGGCCCCGCGAGCAGCACACCGCCGGGCATCCTGGCGCCCATGTCGCGATACGCCTGCGGGTTCTTGAGGAAGTCGACGACATCGTTGAGTTCGCCCTCGACCTCGTCGATCCCGGCCACGTCCTCGAAGGTGGTGCGCTTGCCCGCCATCAGCTCGACCGGTTTCGGCGGCGCCTTGCGTCCGAGCGCCCCGGCGCCCATCCCCCCGCCCATCCGTCGTGCGATGAACACCCACAGGAGGACGAGCAGCGCGATCGGCGCGAGCGAGATCAGCAGATTGGCCAGAAAGCCGCGCTGGACGACGACCGGCTCGGCCGTCACGGTCACGCCTTTCTGGGTGAGCTGCTTCCAGAGATCGTCCTCGGCGAAGGCGGGCCGCTGGGTGGTGAACTTGGTGTAGTCGCCCTTGCCGTCCGGGAGGGGCTGCTCGTTCTTCAGCTGGCCCTGGATCGCGTCGCCCTTGGCGTAGATCTTGCTGACGTTGCCCGCGGTGACCTGCTTGCTGAACTCGGTGTACGAGACCGTCGGCTCTTCGCTCTCCCCGAAGTACGACAGCGCCAGGAACGCGGCGAGAAAGACGACGAACGCGGCAAGGACCAGTCCGGGCCAGCCGCCGGGCATCTTCTTCTTCGGCGGCGGAGCCCCCTCGGAGCGCCAGGGCTGGTCGGTGCGGTCACGCGGGGGTACGGGATTGGCCACGCTGCCCTCCTGCTCCGGTGCTCCGCTGGTCAGGCCATATCTCCTGCCCATGACCGCACAGATCACGGGTCCCCGCCACCGGGGCGCCCAGCACCGCAGCCGGGCCGCTCGCCCGCCGGGCGTCCCGGCGAGCCGGCACACGGCGGAGGGCCCCGCGGTCCGTGACCGCGGGGCCCTCCTCACGTGCTGTCCTGACAGGTCCTGGCAGGTCAGCCCATGAACTTCTTGAACTCGTCGGGGAGCTCGAAGTCCTTGGCCTGGCCGCCCGCCGGGAGGCCGAACGCGCCGCCCTGAGCAGCGGCCTGCTCACGACGGGCGGCGGCCGCCTGCTCCTCGGCCCTGCGCTTCATCGGGTTGCCGCTCTTGCGCTTGCCCTTGGCCTGCTTCTGCTGCTTCTTCTGGCGGCCGGGGCCGCCGCCCATACCGGGGATACCCGGCATGCCCGGCATACCGCCGCCCTGAGCCATCCGCGACATCATCTTGCGGGCCTCGAAGAAGCGCTCGACCAGGCCCTTGACCGCGCTGACGTCGACACCGGAGCCCTTGGCGACACGGGCGCGGCGCGAGCCGTTGATGATCGTCGGGTCCTGGCGCTCGCCGGGCGTCATCGACTTGATGATCGCGGCCATACGGTCCACGTCACGCTCGTCGATGTTGTTGATCTGGTCCTTGATCTGGCCCATGCCGGGCAGCATGCCGAGCAGCTTGCTGATGCTGCCCATCTTCCTGACCTGCTCCATCTGGGCCAGGAAGTCGTCGAGCGTGAAGTCCTTGCCCTTGCTGCTCGCCAGCTTGGAGGCCATCTTGGCGGCCTCTTCCTGGCTGAAGGTCTGCTCGGCCTTCTCGATCAGCGAGAGCATGTCGCCCATGCCGAGGATGCGGGACGCCATGCGGTCCGGGTGGAACGCGTCGAAGTCGTCCAGCTTCTCGCCGTTCGAGGCGAACATGATCTGCTTGCCGGTGACGTGCGCGATGGAGAGCGCGGCACCACCGCGGGCGTCGCCGTCCAGCTTGGCCAGCACCACGCCGTCGAAGCCGACGCCGTCGCGGAAGGCCTCGGCGGTGTTGACCGCGTCCTGACCGATCATCGCGTCGACGACGAAGAGGACCTCGTCGGGGCTGACCGCGTCACGGATGTCCGCGGCCTGCTGCATCATCTCCTGGTCGATACCGAGGCGGCCGGCGGTGTCGACGATGACGATGTCGTGGACCTTCGACTTCGCGTAGTCGATCGACTCCTTGGCGACCTGGACCGGGTCGCCCACACCGTTGCCCGGCTGCGGGGCGAAGACCGCGACGCCGGCGCGCTCGGCAACGACGGCGAGCTGGTTGACGGCGTTCGGGCGCTGGAGGTCCGCGGCGACGAGCAGCGGCGAGTGGCCCTGGCCCTTGAGCCAGAGACCGAGCTTTCCGGCGAGGGTCGTCTTACCGGCACCCTGGAGACCCGCGAGCATGATCACGGTCGGGGGCTGCTTGGCGAACCGCAGGCGGCGGGTCTCGCCGCCGAGGATGCCGATGAGCTCCTCGTTGACGATCTTGATGACCTGCTGGGCCGGGTTCAGCGCCTGGGACACCTCGGAGCCCAGCGCGCGCTCCTTGACCTGCTTGATGAAGGAACGGACGACGGGCAGCGCCACGTCCGCCTCGAGGAGCGCGATCCGGATCTCGCGCGCCGTGGCGTCGATGTCCGCCTCGGACAGGCGGCCCTTGCCCCGGAGGTTCTTGAATGTCGCTGCAAGGCGGTCGGAGAGGGTATCGAACACGGTGGTCGCGGATCCTCAGGTCTCGGGGGCGGGCGGACAGATGTCCCCCAAGGGTATCCGGACGTGTGGGATGGGGTCTGCCCCCTGTCCACCCGCCCGCCCGGGATCCGTCATCCGCGCAGTGCGGCTTCGAGCGTACGGGCCATGTCAGCGGCCTCCTCGGACGGCAGCGGCGCCCCCTCGGGGCCTGTGACGTAGAACGCATCCACGGCATTCGCGCCGAGCGTCGACACATGCGCACTGCGTACCCGCACCGCCGCCGATTCGAGGGCGTGTCCGATGCGGTGGAGCAGCCCGGGTGCGTCCTGCGCGCGGACCTCGATGACCGTGGCCAGGTGGGAGGCCGCGGAGGCGACCGTGACCCGGGGCGGCGGTGCCGTGACCCCGCGCCGCCGCGGATACGCCGCGTCGCGCTCGGCCAGCCTGGCCGGGACGTCGAGGGAGCCGTCGAGGGCGCGTACGAGGTCGGCGCGGAGCCGGGCAGCCTGTGGCAGGGACCCGTACGCGGCCGCGACCCGCCAGTTCAGGACGAGGACGGCGCCCTGCCCCACCTCGCTCGGCAGCTCGATGGCGCGCAGGTCGGCGGCGCGGACGGTGAGCCTGTGCAGGGCGAGGACGCCGGCGACCGCGGGCAGCACGCCCGGCTGGTCGGGCAGGGCGATGAGCAGCTCCACGCCGACGGGTTCCGGTTCGCCGTCCGGTTGCGGGGTCTCCGCCTGGGCGTGCAGGGCGAGTACGGGCCCGCCGGTGCGCAGTGCCTCGATGGCGAGCCGCTCCTGCTCGGCGCTGGGCGCCGCGGGCTCGGGTTCGGCGGGGGCCTCCCCCGCGAGGACCCCGGCGACCCGCTTGACCAGGTCGGTGACGAGCGAGCCGCGCCACGCGGACCAGGCGGCGGGGCCGGTCGCGAGGGCGTCGGCCTCGGTGAGCGCGTGCAGCAGCTCCAGGGTGCTCAGGGATCCCACGATGTCGGCGACCGAGCGCACGGTGGCGGGGTCGTCCAGATCGCGCCGGGTGGCCGTCTCGATGAGCAGCAGATGGTGGCGTACGAGCGTGGCGATCACGCCCACGTCGTGTTTGTCGAATCCGATGCGGGTGGCGACATCACGGGCGATGGTCTCGCCCGCCACCGAGTGGTCGCCCGGCCAGCCCTTGCCGATGTCGTGCAGCAGCGCGGCGATGAGGAGCAGGTCGGGGCGGCCGACACGGCGGGTCAGGTCCGAGGCGCGTACGGCGGCCTCGACGAGGTGACGATCGACGGTCCAGGTGTGGACGGGGTTGCGCTGCGGGCGGCACCGCACGCGCTCCCAGTCCGGCAGCAGCCGGGTGATCAGCCCTTCGGCCTCCAGGGCCTCCCATACGGCGACGGTGGGCTCGCCGGCGCCGAGGAGGGTGACGAGCTCCTCGCGGGCCTCGGCCGGCCAGGGTACGGGGAGCGGTTTGGCGGCCGTGGCGAGGTGGCGTACCGCGTGCAGGGAGAGCGGCAGCCCGGACTGGGCCGCGGCGGCGGCCGCCCGCAGCGGCAGCACCGGGTCGCGCTCCGGCTTGGCGGTGCGGGCGAGGACGACCTCGCCGTCCATGTCGACGACGCCTTCGGCGAGCGGGGTGCGCTCGGGCTCCGGCCGGCGGCCGCCCAGCATGCTGCGCAGCCTGGGGCGTGCCGACCGGGCCTTCAGTACCCGGTTCACCTCGCGCCAGGTGACGTCCGATGCATAGGAGACGGTCCGCGCGGCCTCGTACACCTGCCGCAGCAGCGCGTCGGGGTCGAGGAGGCCCAGCTCCTCGGCGACCTGGTCCTGCTCCTGGAGGGCGAGCCGGTCGGTGGCGCGCCCGGTGGTGAGGTGGAGGGCGTCGCGGGTGTCGAGGAGCGCGCGTCGCGCGTCGGCGAGCCCTTCGCGGGGTGCATCGGCGAGCCAGGATGCGGCGACGGCGCGCAGGGCGGTGGCGTCGCGCAGTCCGCCGCGGGCTTCCTTGAGGTCGGGCTCCAGCAGGAACTGCAGCTCGCCCTGGCGTTCGGCCCGCTCGCGGCACAGCTCGTCGAGCTCGGGGAGACGCTTGGGCGCCTGGTTGCGCCAGTCGGCGAGGACGGCGGTGCGCAGCTCGGCGACGAGGCCGAGGTCTCCGGCGACGCCGCGGGCGTCGAGCAGCCCGAGCTGCACCTTGAGGTCGTCGCCCGCGGTCCTGCGGGCCTCGCCGGGGGTCCGTACGGAGTGGTCCAGGGCAAGCCCGAGATCCCACACCGGGTACCAGATCCGGTCGGCGAGTGAGGCGATCGCTCCCGCGTCGGCGCTGCCGTCGTGCAGCAGGAGCAGATCGAGGTCGCTGCGCGGGGAGAGCTCACCGCGTCCGTAGCCGCCGACGGCGACGAGTGCGGCCCCGCGCACGCCGATGCCGTGCGCCGCCGTGGTGAACAGGGCGGAGAGCCAGTCGTCGGTCAGCCGGGCCAGGGCGGCACGGCGCGGCGGCCCGGACCGCGCCTTCTCCTGGAGGAGGCGCAGCCGGGCCGCCGCATAGCCGCTGGGTCCCGAGTCTTCCGCTTCTGTGGTCACATCGAGGCTCGTCACCCAGCAACTCCCGTCTACAGTGCGTCCGGTCCGCGTTCGCCGGTCCGGACCCGGACCGCGGTCTCGACCGGAACGCTCCACACCTTGCCGTCTCCGATCTTGCCGGTTCGGGCCGCCTTCACCACCACGTCGATGAGCTGTTCGGCGTCATCGTCCTCGACCAGTACCTCGATACGGATCTTGGGGACGAGGTCGACGGTGTACTCCGCGCCGCGGTAGACCTCGGTGTGGCCGCGCTGCCGTCCGTAGCCGCTGGCCTCGGTGACCGTGAGCCCTTGGACTCCGAAGGCCTGCAGGGCCTCCTTGATCTCGTCCAGCCGGTGCGGCTTCACGACTGCGGTGATGAGCTTCATGCGTCCACCTTCTTGTTCTTCGGTGCGGCTGCCACGGTGTCGGCGGGGGCGGGCGCGGCCTTGCGCGATCCCGCACCGCCGCCCGCTCCGCTGAAGTCGTACGCGGTCTCGGCGTGCTCGACCTGGTCGATGCCGGAGATCTCGTCGTCCTCGCTGACCCGCATCCCGATCGTCTTGTCGAGCAGGAAGGCGAGGATCGCGGAGGCGATCAGAGAGTAGGCCAGGACCGAGAAGACACCGATGGCCTGCTTGCCGAGCTGCTCGAATCCGCCGCCGTAGGCGAGGCCCTTGACGTCGGACTGCATCGTGCCGGTGGCGAAGATGCCCACGAGGAGGGAACCGACGACACCGCCGACGAGGTGGACACCGACGACGTCGAGGGAGTCGTCGTAGCCGAACTTGTACTTGAGGCCGACGGCCATGGCGCACAGCAGACCGGCGATGGCACCGATGGCGATGGCACCGATCGGGCTGACCGCACCGCCGGACGGGGTGATGGCGACCAGGCCCGCGACCGCGCCGGAGGCGGCGCCGAGGGTGGTGAAGGAGCCGTGCCGGATCTTCTCGTAGGCGAGCCAGGCGAGCATCGCGGCGGCGGTGGCGACCTGCGTGTTGACGAACATCACCGCGCCGACGCCGTCGTCGTTGCCGAGCCACGAGCCGGCGTTGAAGCCGAACCAGCCGAACCACAGCAGACCGGCGCCGAGCATCACCAGCGGCAGGCTGTGCGGACGCATCGGGTCCTTCTTGAAGCCGACGCGCTTGCCGATCACGAGGATCACGCCGAGCGCCGCGGCACCGGCGTTGATGTGGACGGCGGTGCCGCCGGCGAAGTCGATGACGCCCATCTCGAACAGCCAGCCGCCCGTGCCCCACACCCAGTGCGCGACCGGGAAGTAGACGACGGTGACCCACAGGGCGACGAAGAGCGCCCAGGCGGTGAACTTCACGCGGTCCGCGAGGGCACCGCTGATCAGCGCGGGCGTGATGATCGCGAACATCAGCTGGAACACGGCGAAGACGAACACCGGGATGGTGTAGCCGTCCCACAGCTGGGCCTTGTCGATGCCGGCGAATCCGACGAAGTCGGAGGACCAGCCGATGAGGGAGCCCGAGTCGGTGCCGAAGGCGAGGCTGAACCCGTACAGCACCCACAGGATCGTGACGATCCCGAGGCTGATGAAACTCATCATCAGCATGTTGAGGGTGCTCTTGACGCGGACCATGCCTCCGTAGAAGAAGGCCAGGCCCGGTGTCATGAGCATCACCAGTGCGGAGCAGATGAGCATGAACCCGGTGTTCGCGGCAGACAGCTCGGGGGCGTCTGCGGCAAGCGTCGTGATGCCTGGAGGCATCGGCGTCTCCTCGTCGTCGTACGGCCTGTGCGGGGCGGGAGCCTGTTCGGCTGGACAACCGTGCGGCTGGGTCCGGTGCGGCTGCCCTTTGGAGTCGGCCGGTTATGCGCCATGAGGTTGGCGCGCCGCGGTTTCCGCCGATGCCGCTCGATGTTTCACCGCAGTGACGAAGAGGTCGGGCGTGTTACGCGCTCATGAACTGAAGGGTCACGGGAACATCACGCGCGTACCCTCTGCGAGCAGTTCGGGAGCGCCCTGGGGTCTGTCTTCCGGATCCGGAGGACAGACCCTGACCGGTCGCGACGGTCACCCGGCTGACCTGGCGTGGGGGGCCGAGTCGGGCTGTTCGGGGTGACCGTCGCGCCGGGGTCCGGGGATGGCGGCCCGTGGTCAGACCGCCTCGGCGGTCTCGGGCAGCTGGGCGGTGAGCAGATCGGTGAGGTGGACGACCTCGGCGATGTCACCGAAGTCCCTGGCCGCCGTGTCGACGGTCTTGCGCAGCCTGGTGTTGACCCGCTCGGAGCGGACCCGCTTGGCGATGTGCAGGGCCTGCTCGGCGAGCTGTGTGGACTGCTCGGGTTCCTTCTTCAGCAGATGGACCGTGGCCATGCCGATGAGGTTCAGTGCATACGAGCGCTGGTGCTCGTTGTCGTCGTGGAAGAGCTCGACGGCGCGCTCCATGACGGGCTCGGCGAGCGAGGCGTAAGTGGGGCTGCGACCCGCGACGTAGGCCAGGTCGCGGTAGGAGTGGGCGTTCTCGCCGTTGAGCTCGGCCTCGGAGAAGAAGCGGATCCAGTCGGGCTCGGGCTCAGCGGCCTCGAGCGCGTCGGCGAAGGTGTCCTCGGCCATGCGGACGGCCCGCTTGGTCTTGCTGGGCTGTCCCATGTTGGCGTACGCACGGGCCTCCATCGCATACAGCATCGCCTGGGTGCGGGGGGTGGCGCAGTCGCGGCTGCCGTACTGCGCGAGGTGGATCAGCTCCAGGGCGTCGTCGGGCCGGCCGAGGTGGATCATCTGGCGGCTCATGGACGAGAGGATGTACGAGCCGAGGGGCTTGTCGCCGGCCTCCTTGGCGGCGTGCAGGGCGAGGACGAAGTACTTCTGGGCCGTGGGCTGCAGGCCCACGTCGTAACTCATCCAGCCGGCCAGCTCCGCCAGCTCGGCGGCGACCTTGAAGAGCCGTGTGGCGGTGGCCTGGGGCTGGGGCTCCTGGAGCAGGTCGGTCACTTCGTGCAGCTGGCCGACGACCGCCTTGCGGCGCAGTCCGCCGCCGCACTGGGCGTCCCACTGGCGGAACATCGCGGTGGTGGACTCCAGCAGGTCGAGCTCGGGCTTGGAGAGCCGGGAGGGGCGGCGGACGACCGCTGCCGAATCGGTCGGTCCGGGCTCGGCGGCGGGGCTGGGGACGAGCCAGCGCTGCATGGGCTCGATGAGGGCGGGGCCTGCGGAGAGCGCGAGCGAGGTGCCGAGGAAGCCGCGGCGGGCCAGCATGAGGTCGCTGCGCGAGAACTCGCTGATCAGGGCGACGGTCTGGGGGCCGGCCCAGGGCAGGTCCACTCCGGAGACGGAGGGCGACTGGTGGGCCGTGCGCAGTCCGAGGTCCTCGATGGCGACGACACTGCCGAAGCGCTCGGAGAACAGCTCGGAGAGGATGCGCGGAATGGGCTCACGGGGCTGCTCGCCGTCGAGCCAGCGGCGCACGCGCGAGGTGTCCGTGCTGATGTGGTGCGCGCCCATCTGGCGTGCCCTGCGGTTCACCTGCCGTGCGAGCTCGCCCTTCGACCAGCCGCTGCGCATGAACCACGAGCTCAGCTGCTCGTTGGGGCGCTTGCCGGTGGCCGTACCGTCTGCGCCGCTGCCACTCACTGGAATGCCCCCATCCGCATGATGCCTTCGTCGCGCGAACCCGTACCAGAATGCCGTGAACTGCTGCCCTCCGTAGGGAGGTTGCACTCCATCGAACGGGAAATCGATTTGCCTCCGGCATACCCGCCGGCGCGGAGATTTCCAGGGTTCGTGTACCGAAAGTAATCCTACGATCACCGCTCCGGCCATGGCGATTCCATAAACGCCACCATTCGCCACCCCTTCGAATGAACTCGCCGGGCGCCAGGGGCGATTCACTTGACATGCGACGAGCAGGAGTGGGCGGAGCGTTGCGTGCCAGGGCGCACGGACCGGGACGCACCACCCCGAGTGCCGCGAGACGCCGCCAGGTCCGGACCGAGCCGAGCGGATGGACACTCTGCGTCATCGGAACACTCCGGGTCGTAACCACCGGCGAGTTCGACCCGTTGGAGGGGGCATGGGCTTCACGATCGGCGGCAGCCGGGGCGTCCGGGAGATCCGGACCGGCTCACGGCGCCGCGGGCGCGCGACGGAGTGCACAGTGGTGGCCGAGTACACCGGACTCTGGGGCTGGGACGTGGTCCCGGGCGCCAGGGCCTCGGCGGGGCGCTGCTCGTGCGGGGATTCCGCGTGTACGGCCCCGGGGGCGCATCCGCTGGACTTCGCGCCCGAGGTGCCGGCGGGGGCGACGCTCGACGACGCGACGAAGGCATGGGCCCAGGTGCCGGGGGCCGCGATTCTGCTGCCCGTGGGGCGCACGTTCGACGTGCTGGAGGTCGGGGTCGCGGCGGGGCGTCGCGCGCTGGTCCGCCTCGAACGGATGGGCCTGCCCCTCGGCCCGGTCTGCGCGACGCCGACGGGCCGCGCGCAGTTCTTCGTGGCGCCGGGCGCCTCTTCGGAGCTTCCCGAGCTCCTCTACCGCATGGGCTGGGACGACGCGGACCTGGACCTCCACTGCCTGAAGCCCGGCACCTGCATCACGGCGCCCCCCTCGGACCACGCGGGCCTCGGCCCCTCGTACTGGCTCCGCCCGCCGTCGCTGGACACCACCGCCGCCCCGCCCCAGGCCCGGCTCCTGCTGGGCACCCTGGCATACATCTGCCACCGGTCCGCGACGGCGTGACGCACCCGCTGGGCGGGGCTCTTCCCCTCCCCGCCCCGCCCGCTGTGTCGATGTGCGGCTCCGCCGCGTGGGGGCTTCGCCCCGGCTCCCCGTGGACATGACCGGCACCGTCAGGTGGTCCCGCGTGTCCGTCCCCGATCGCCGGACGGGATCGAAATGCCCGAACGCGAAACCGGCCCCGCGCCGCCGAGGGCGGACACGGGGCCGGGGGTGCGGAGGTGGTGCTCCTGCGAGGAACCCCTAGGTCCTGTCCGGTCGATCAGGCCGGATCAGTGAGCGGGGTCTGGTGCCGTACATCGCAAGGCGGAGGTGGGGGTCCCCCCGCCGAGGCAGGGGGAGAAATCGACGCGGTGGGGGCACCTCCCGTGCCCGAAGGGCTACGGGGGAGTCGGTGACCGACGACAACGCAGCGAGGTGCGGTGCCAGGGCACGCGAGCCCGGCAAGATCGGCCGGACAGGACCTAGTCGCCGATCAGGGCGTCGACGAAGGCCTCCGGCTCGAACGGGGCCAGGTCGTCCGGACCCTCGCCCAGGCCGATCAGCTTCACCGGGACGCCCAGCTCGCGCTGGACCGCGACGACGATGCCGCCCTTCGCCGTGCCGTCGAGCTTGGTGAGGACGATGCCGGTGATGTCGACGACCTCGGCGAAGACACGGGCCTGGACCAGGCCGTTCTGGCCGGTCGTCGCGTCGAGCACGAGCAGGACCTCGTCCAGCGGTCCGTGCTTCTCCACGACGCGCTTGACCTTGCCGAGCTCGTCCATGAGGCCGGTCTTCGTGTGGAGCCGGCCGGCCGTGTCGATGAGGACGACGTCTGCGCCCTCGGTGATGCCCTCCTTGACCGCGTCGAAGGCGACCGACGCCGGGTCGCCGTTCTCCGGACCGCGGACCGTGCGCGCGCCGACCCGGTCGCCCCAGGTCTGGAGCTGATCCGTGGCGGCGGCGCGGAACGTGTCGGCGGCACCCAGGACCACCGACTTGCCGTCGGCCACCAGCACCCGCGCCAGCTTTCCGGTGGTCGTGGTCTTGCCGGTGCCGTTGACGCCGACGACCATCACGATGCCCGGGGTCCCCGAGCCGTTCTCGGTCTTCACCGCGCGGTCGAAGTCCGTGCCGACCAGCAGCAGCAGTTCCTCCCGGAGCAGGCCGCGCAGCTCCTCGGGCGTGCGGGTGCCCAGCACCTTCACGCGTTCACGCAGGTGCTCGACCAGTTCCTGCGTCGGCGCGACGCCGACGTCCGCGGTGAGGAGCGTGTCCTCGATCTCCTCCCACGTCTCCTCGTCGAGGTGTTCGCGGGAGAGCAGGGTCAGCAGGCCCTTGCCGAGCGTGTTCTGCGAGCGGGCCAGCCGGGCGCGCAGCCGTACGAGACGGCCCGCGGTCGGTTCCGGGATCTCGATCTCGGGGGCGGCGGGAGCCTCCGGCTCCTCGACCGCGACCGGCGCCTCCACGGCCGGTTCGGCCGTCGGGAGGTCGACCTCTTCGATGGTGCGGCGTGGTTCTTCCCGCGGGGTCTCCGCCTCCTCGCCGACGTGCGGCTCGGCGGGCGGAGCAGTGATGGTCGGCGTGCTCGACGGGGCGGACGGCGGCAGCTGCTTCTTCCGGCGGCTGCTGACGACGAGCCCGCTGATCGCGCCGACCGCGACCAGAGCGATGACTACAGCAAGGATGACGAATTCCATAACGCATCAAGTATGCGTGACCTCCCGCCTGAGGATTCGTTCCTGGCAGGGGGTGTCCGACCCTGCGGGCCGGGCTGGTCCGTCGCCCGGCCTGGTGTCGTGAGAAGCCTGTGAGGGCGGGGTCACAACCCGTTCAGGGGGTATCAGGCTGCCGCGCGCCTGGCCATGAACATCAACGGCTGGCGGTGACCATCCTCGTCGCGGCGCTTCTGCACGCCGTGCCCGCACGTGTACGCACCGTGCTGCCGCGCACCAGTACGGCCGCCACGACGGACCGCGGAAGAGCGCGAGCCCGCGGCTGTTTCCATCTGACACAACGTCAGCTAACGTCCCTCTTCGCTACCGGCACCCGGCAGAGGGGGACGTCTCGTCATGGCCTTCACAGTCGTACGGTTCAACCTCGTCGACCCCGCAGCGACCCCCGAGTCACTCGCGGCCCGCTACCGGGCCGCCCTGGAGATGGCCGCGTACGCCGACGACCGTGGCGTCGACACGGTCCAGACCGAGGAGCACCACGGCGCCGCAAACAACTGGCTGCCGTCCCCCTTCGCCTTCGCGGGCGCGGTCTTCGGCGCGACCCGGCGGATCGCGGTCACCGTCTCGGCGATCATCGGCCCGCTGCACGATCCGCTGCGGCTGGCCGAGGAGATCGCCGTACTCGATCTGCTGAGCAAGGGACGGCTGATCACGGTCGCGGGCATCGGCTACCGGCCCGAGGAGTACGCGGCCCACGGTGTCGACTGGAAGCGCCGCGGCGCGCTCCAGGACGAACTCCTGGACACCCTGCTCGCGGCCTGGACGGGCGAGGAGTTCATCCATCAGGGGCGTACGGTCCGGGTGACCCCGCGCCCGTACACCCAGCCGCACCCGTTGCTGCTCGTCGGCGGCTCGTCGAAACCGGCGGCCAGGCGCGCCGCCCGCCGCGGGCTGCCGTTCTTCCCGAGCGCGCATCTGCCGGAGCTGGAGGCGTACTACCACCAGCTGCGCGAGGAGTACGGAACGGACGGCTTCTGCATGATGCCGGCGGCCGAGACGCCGCTGCTGCACATCGCGGAGGACCCGGACGAGACCTGGGCCCGGTACGGGGAGCACTTCCTGCACGAGGCGCGTACGTACGCCTCCTGGCAGTCCGGCGACATCCGCTCGGCGGTGAAGTCGGCGGCGACGACGGTGGAGGAGCTGCGGGCGGAGGGGGTGTACCGGGTGCTGACGCCGGAGGAGTGCGCATCGCTCACCGCCGACAGTCTCGTACTGCATCCGCTGTGTGGCGGGATGCCCGTCGACGAGGGCTGGCGCAGCATCCATCTGTTCTGCGAACAGGTACTGCCCCGGCTCAAGGGCTGAACCGGGGCAGTTCCGTGACCGAGGAGAGGGGCAGCGGGGATTAGCCCATCTCCTCCAACGCCTTGCCCTTCGTCTCCGGCACCCACTTGAGGATGAAGGGGATCGAGAGCACGGCGAAGACCGTGTAGATGACGTACGCGCCCGACAGGTCCCAGTCCGACAGGCTCGGGAAGGTCACCGTGATCAGCCAGTTGGCGATCCACTGGGCGGAGGCGGCGACACCCAGCGCGGCGGCGCGGATCTTGCCGGGGAACATCTCGCCGAGCAGCACCCACACCACGACGCCCCAGGAGAGGGCGAAGAAGAGCACGAAGAAGTTGGCGGCGAAGAGCGCCACGGCGCCCTGGAGGTCGGGCAGCGAGACGTTCTTGCCGACTCCGCTCCGGTACGAGAAGGCCCAGGCGGCGACGCCCAGCGAGATCGACATGCCGACGGACCCGATGAGGGCGAGCGGCTTGCGGCCGATCCGGTCGACGAGGAGCATCGCGATCACCGTGCCGATGATGTTCACGATGGACGTCTCGAAGGAGTAGAGGAACGAGCTCTCCGGGTTGACGCCGACCGACTGCCACAGCGAGGAGCTGTAGTAGAAGATCACGTTGATGCCGACCAGCTGCTGGAAGACGGAGAGGCCGATACCGACCCAGACGATCGGCAGGAAGAGGAACTTGCCGCCCAGCAGGTCCCTGAACGAGGGCTTCACCTCGTGCCGCATGTTCCGCTCGATCTCGGCGACCCGGGTGTCCAGGTTCACCGCCTTGCCCTCGACGTCGCGGAGCACCTTGCGGGCCTGGTCGAAGCGTCCGACGGAGATCAGGTAGCGGGGCGACTCGGGGATCACCAAGGAGAGCAGTCCGTAGAGCACGGCCGGGACGACCATGATGCCGAGCATCCACTGCCAGGCCTCGAAGCCGCCGACGCTGCCGCGCTGTTCGCCGCCCGCGAGACTGAGGATGCCGTAGTTGACCAGCTGTGAGATGGCGATGCCGGTGACGATGGCGGCCTGCTGGAAGGAGGCGAGGCGGCCTCGGTACACGGGCGGGGAGACCTCGGCGATGTAGGCCGGGGCGATGACCGAGGCCATACCGATGGCGATGCCGCCGATGACACGCCACATGGCGAGGTCCCAGAGGGCGAACGGCAGCGCGGAGCCGAGCGCACTGGCGGTGAACAGGACGGAGGCGATCTGCATGACGCGGATGCGGCCGATGCGGTCGGCGATCCGGCCGGCCGTCGCGGCACCGATGGCACAGCCGATAAGTGCGGCGGCGATGACCTGGGCCAGGGCCTCGGAGCCGACGTCGAAGCGGTCGCGGATCGCGACGACGGCTCCGTTGATCACCGCGCTGTCGTAGCCGAAGAGGAAGCCACCCATCGCCGCCGCCGCCGCGATGAAGATGACGTGGCTGAGATGCTCCGGCCTGGCCTTACGGCCTTCGGGTGCCTGCGGTGTGCTGGTCACGTGTACTCCTGGGGCCGCCCGGCAGCGGCGCCGGACGTTGTGGGGCGAGCCCTTCCAGTGGCGCACAAGATCACGCCGCCCACCACTTGAAGGTAAAAGCAACGTTGCAGAGACTATGCCTTCAAGTTTCGAAGTCAACACGGGCGTCAGCAGTCGAGAGAGCTCCGGGTTGGGCACTTTTAGTTCAAGTGTTGAAGATCCAGTGGAGACGAGGTGACCCGGCTCAGCGAAGTCGCTGGCTGATGACCTTCGAGACGCCGTCGCCCTGCATGGACACGCCGTACAGCGCGTCCGCGACCTCCATCGTCCGCTTCTGGTGCGTGATCACGATCAGCTGGGAACTCTCCTGGAGCTCCTGCATGATCCGGATCAGCCGCTGGAGGTTGGTGTCGTCCAGGGCCGCCTCGACCTCGTCCATGACGTAGAAGGGACTGGGCCTGGCCTTGAAGATCGACACCAGCATGGCCACGGCGGTCAGCGAACGCTCGCCGCCGGACAACAGCGACAGCCGCTTGACCTTCTTGCCCGGCGGGCGGGCCTCGACGTCGACGCCCGTGGTGAGCATGTTGTCGGGGTCGGTCAGGATGAGCCGGCCCTCGCCGCCCGGGAAGAGGCGCGAGAAGACGCCCTCGAACTCGCGTGCGGTGTCGCGGTATGCCTCCGTGAAGACCTGCTCGACGCGCTCGTCGACCTCCTTGACCACCTGGAGGAGATCGGCACGGGTCTTCTTCAGGTCTTCGAGCTGCTCGGAGAGGAACTTGTGCCGTTCCTCCAGGGCCGCGAACTCCTCGAGGGCGAGCGGATTCACCTTTCCGAGCTGCTGGTAGGCCCGTTCGGCGGACTTGAGGCGCTTCTCCTGCTCGGCGCGGACGAAGGGCCGCGGCTGGTTCCGCGGATGTTCCGGGTCCTCGGGGAGCTCCTCGCCCTCCGCGGGCAGCGACGGCGGTACGAGCTGGTCCGGGCCGTACTCGGACACGAGGCCCGCGGGTTCGACGCCGAGCTCCTCCAGGGCCTTGGTCTCCAGCTGCTCGATGCGCAGACGCTTCTCGGCGCCGAGCACCTCGCCGCGGTGGACGGAGTCGGTGAGCTTGTCGAGCTCGCTCTTGAGGTCGCGGCCCTCGGACCGGGCGGCCGTCAGCTCCCGCTCACGGGCCGACTTGGCGGCCTCGGCCGCGGTCCGCTCCTGCTCGGCGCGTACGACGGAGACCTCGACATGGGCGAGGAGCTGGCGCGCGCCACTGGCCACGGCCTCGGCGACGGCTGCCTCGTGGCGGAGCCGGGCGCGCCGCTGCTCGGCGCGCGCCCGTGCCTCGCGCTCGGCGCGCGCCCCGCGGTCGAGCGCGTCGGCGCGGCCCGCGAGCCCCTTGACGCGCTCCTCGTGGGTACGGACCTGGAGGCGGGCCTCCATCTCGGTCTGGCGGGCGTTGGCACCGTCGGCCGCGAGCCGGTCCCGTACGGACGTGTCGGGCTCCTCCTCGACCGGCGTCTCCTCGGCAACGGCGAGCCGCTCGGCGAGCTCCTCCACCTCGTACAGCGCCTGCTCCAGCGCCTCCTGGGCGCGGGCTGCCGCAGCGGCCGTCCGCTCGGCCTCCCCGGCGGCGCCGCGCGCCTGCCCGGCGAGCCGTCCGAGCTGCTGCGCGACCCCGGCCTTCTCCCTCTCGGCCGCCCGCCGCCGCTCCCCCAACTCCTCGACGAGCCCGCCGCACTCGGTACGCCGCGCCCCGGCCTCTTGCTGCCGCCCGGCCAGCTCCTCGCACCGTACGGCCAGCTCCTCCAACTCCGCCGCGGCCTCGTCGACGGCCGCCTGCACCTCGAGCAGACTGGGTGCCCCCGCCGACCCTCCGTGCGCGAAGTGCGCGCCGAGCACATCGCCTTCGGCGGTGACGGCGACAACGCCCGGCTGTGCCTGCACGAGGTCCTCGGCGTCCTCCAGGGTCCCGACGACCACCATGTCCCGCACGAGCCGCTCTACGGCAGGCATCAGCTCCACAGGCCCACGAACCAGCGCGGCGACGCGGGGCGTCGTGTCGTGTCCGCCGCCGGAAACGGCGGAGCCGTCCGCGGGCGCGGCGGAGCCCGGCACTCCGGGCGGGCCGACAGGCGGCGTCGAGCCGTCGTCGGTCGCCTGGGCGGGGACGCCGGCCTGCGCCGAACGGTGCCAGGGGTCGCCGGACGCGGGAGCGGCCGCGGCATCAGGCCCGGTCCCGCTCGCCGTGACCGGGCGGCCGGCGGCCGGACTGCCCGTCACTTCTCCTGCGTCGGACCCGCCCTGCGCCGGGACGGACAGCAGCAGGGACGCGCGCCCCGCGTCCTGCTTACGGAGCAGGCGAATCGCTTCTGCCGCCGTGGACGGGTCCGTGACCGCGATCGCGTCCGCCGCGGCGCCGAGCGCCGCCGCGACCGGGATCTCGTAGCCGGGGGTCACCGTCAGAAGCTCGGCGGCGGGGCCCAGCAGGCCGGTGAGACGGTCGCGGGCCCCCAGGAGCGCGCCGGTGCCGTCCTTGCGGCGCAGGCCCTGGGCGAGGGCTTCGTGGCGGGCGGCGAGGGCCGCGCGCTTGCGCTCCGCCGCGGTGGCCGCCTCGCGGGCCGCGGACAACGCGGCCTCCGCCTCCGCCAGTTCACGTTTGGCCGCTTCGTGCTGGTCCGCGAGGGCCGAGTCGTCCGCGTCCAGGCCGTCGACCTCGGCCTTGAGCTGTTCGTACTCCTCCTGCGCCGTGGCCGCCCGCTCCTGTGCCTCGTCGCGGGCCGCAGCGAGGCGGCCGATCTCCGCCTGGGCCGAGGCCGCGCGCGAACGGGCCGCGTTGACCTGGCCGTTCAGCCGTGCGAGACCCTCGCGCCGGTCGGCGATCGCGCGGGCCACGTCCTTCAGCCGGCGCTCCTCGACCGCGAGCTCGCGCTCCAGTTCGGCGCGATGCGCGACGGTGTCGTCCAGGGCACGCTCGGCCGCCTCCAACGCGGCCTCCAGCTCCGCCTCCTGCTCACGGATCCGGGCGGCCTCGCGCTCCATGTCCTCGGGGTCCCGGCCGCGCCGCTCCTCCGTGGGCGCCGACGTCGCGCTCTTCACCCGTGCGTCGGCCAGCGACACCGTGCCCCGCACCCGTTCGGCCAGCTGCGACAGTTCGTACCAGGTCTGCTGGGCCCGCTGCAGCCGCGGTGCGAGCCGCCGTACCTCGTCCTCCAGTTCCGCCTCGCGTGCCAGCGCGGCCTTGAGCTCCGCCTCCGCGGCCTCCTTGCGCTGCTTCAGCGCGGCCTCGTCGGCGATCTCGGACTTCAGCGCCTCCCGCAGCCGTACCAGGTCGTCGGCGAGCAGCCGCAGCCGGGCGTCGCGCAGATCGGCCTGGATGACGGCCGCCCGCCGCGCCACCGCGGCCTGCCGTCCCAGCGGCTTGAGCTGCCGCCGCAGCTCGTCGGTCAGGTCCTGGACACGGGCGAGGTTCGCCTGCATCGCGTCCAGCTTCCGCAGCGCCTTCTCTTTCCGCTTGCGGTGCTTGAGGACCCCGGCCGCCTCTTCGATGAATGCACGGCGTCCCATCGGATCCGCGTGCAGGACCGAGTCGAGCTGCCCCTGCCCGACGATGACGTGCATCTCCCGACCGATTCCCGAGTCGGAGAGGAGTTCCTGAATGTCCAGCAATCGGCAGGTGTCGCCGTTGATCTGGTATTCGCTGCCGCCGTTGCGGAACATGATCCGCGTAATGGTGACCTCGGCGTACTCGATGGGCAGCGCGCCGTCGGAATTGTCGATCGTCAGGGACACCTCGGCGCGGCCGAGCGGGGGCCGCCCGGTCGTCCCGGCGAAGATGACGTCTTCCATCTTGCCGCCGCGCAGCGACTTGGCGCCCTGCTCGCCCATGACCCACGACAGCGCGTCCACCACATTGGACTTGCCTGAGCCGTTCGGCCCCACGACACACGTGATGCCCGGCTCGAAACGCAGCGTCGTGGTGGACGCGAAGGATTTGAACCCACGCAGGGTCAGGGCCTTGAGATGCACGCCCGAGGACTCTACCTTTCGGTCTCGGTTTCACCTATGAAGGTGCAGGGCACATCAGACGGTAAAGCACGGTGAACGCAGCCCAACACCCGGGGAGACAAAAGGGGGAGGAAAGAAAGAAGGGACGCCGAAGCGTCCCTTGCATACCTACTTGCGAGAGTGTTTCTCACCTGATCCCGACAGGGACTGGAGTCAGGTGAGCGCCGGCTCGCCCTTGGGTACGTCGATGTCGATGCCTTCGAGCAGCGACTCGCCATGGTGCTGTGCGGCGGCAGCGCTCAGCGCGTCGTTCTCGGACTGGATCCGTACGAGCTCGGACTCCAGGTCCTGGACGCGCTGCTGAAGCCGTCGCATCTCGGCGAGGAGTCGCGGGTCGGAACCGCCGACGTAACCGAGAAGCGCCTTTGCCATGATGGATGGTCCTCCACACTGAGTGACCGACCGATGCGGTGTGGGTCGTGAGGGATTCGCACCCGCGGTGCCTGGCAGCGGCTTGTCATCACGCGGTTCGTACTGCCAAACAGCTAAGGTGCGCGGGGCTTCCAGCGTCTCACCAAAAAGTTTGACGGTCAACACGATCACGCCCCGCATCAACGGACAGCCCGGGGGCTCACGGCCGTCGAAGTGACGGCGGCGGCGCTCCAGCGGGGCCCTGGGGGCGTGGAGATCATCCTTCCTTCCGCAGCCTGGCACGGCAAGACCGTCATTGGCAACCACCAGGCCGTTTCCCCCGAACACGCGTGCTGTCGGCAGTCATCTGAACACACCGTGTGGCCGCCCGCACGGGCCTCCCCGGGGCTCTCGCTCAGCGGATCGCGAACCCGTCATACCCCCCTCGCGGGGTGCCCCAGATCTCGGTGACACCGTCGACCCTGCCGGGCGTGTCGGACGAGCAGAGCCAGTCCAGCAGACGGTGGCAATTCTCACGTGGCCCTTCTGCCACAACCTGCACTCTGCCGTCGTCGAGATTGAGTGCAAAGCCGTGAAGGCAGCCGATCTCCAGAGCATTTGCCCTGGTGAACCAACGGAAGCCCACTCCCTGTACTCGGCCGCGTACCCAGGCGGTGAGCCGTGCATGTTCATTCATGCGCGCAAGCTAACCGACCAATTATTTTCGGATCACATCGCCCTCCCGACTCTTCGCGTACAGTCGCGACGCAATGGGCCTCACTCGTTCGGGTGAGTCCCTCTGTCATCGAGTGTGAAGTCGAATAGAGAAAGGGCGAGCGGATGGGACGCCACCGCCGGAAGAAGCGGGCTGCAGTGCCCGTACGTACCGGACTGCTCGGAGCCTCCGCCGCCATGGCGGTGGGCGCCGTGGCCGTGGCTTCCGGTCTGCTGCCGGGCGGCGAGAAGTTCGTCATGGGCGGAAGCAGCACCAGCGGTCAGCAGGTGCGTGAGTCGGCCTCCGGACAGCTGAGCGCGCAGGGCGGCGCCTCCGCCACGCCCTCCGACCGTCCGTCGGCGAGCGTGAGCCCCACCGCCGGGGCCTCGGCGTCGAAGGGCGCGTCCTCGACGTCCGGCAAGGCGTCCGCGACTCCGTCGAAGCCGAAGACGACGGCGCCCGGGACGAAGAAGCCCGCCGCCCCGGCGAAGAAGACGCCGGAGAAGCCGGCCCAGCAGACCAAGGCCCCGGAGCGCAAGGCCCCGGCCACTCCCCCGAAGCCGCCCAGGTCCAAGGCCCCGACCGGCGCGGTTGCAGCGGAGGCGGCGGTGCTGAGGCTCGTGAACGAGGAGCGCGCCAAGGTGGGCTGCAGCCCGGTGCGCGCCGATGCGTCGCTGGCGGCGCTCGCCGGTTCGTTCAGCGCGGACATGGCGACCCGTGGCTTCTTCGACCACACCGACCTGGACGGCGACACCCCGTGGGACCGGGCTGCGCAGGCCGGAGTCACCGGGATGGCCGCGGAGAACATAGCCCGTGGGCAGGCCGACGCGGAGACGGTGATGCGGTCGTGGATGAACAGCGACGGCCACCGCGCGAACATTCTCAACTGCGACTACCGGACGATGGGCGTGGGTGTCTACTTCGCGGACGGCGGTCCGTGGTGGACCCAGGACTTCGGCTTCTGAGATTTCCGCAGGTCAGCGACCTGTGAACCTTCCTGGGCCGTTTCGGGGCCACCATTGGCGCCCGAAGCGGCCCAGACTGCGTCCACCAGGGCTTTGACGCTCTCCCCCGCGTCCAGGAGCACGGACGCATAGAAGTGCCGTAACGCGTGCATGCCGTTGTCCCGCCCACTACTCACACCAGCGGCGCGGACTGCCGGGCGCCACTGCCGATCGTTGAACCGATTCCGATTCAGCGACAGGCCCTCAGGACTCGTGGAAACCGGACGGCAGTGGGGCGGATTCCCTGCTTCCGAGACTGAAGTGGCTACCACACAATGGGCACTCAGAGGGGAGGGATGGACATGTCACGACGATGGAAGATCACGATCATCGTGCTGACGGCGGGGATCGCCGTCCTGGTCCTGTGCTTGCTCTACGGGCCCTATTACTTCATTCGCTGGGCGGACGACCCGGGCAAGTAAGGCACGAGACGCCGACCGGGCACCCGGTCGGGGTCTCACCTCGTCCAACACTCCTTCGGTCCGGACCGTCTCGGGGCGGTGCGAGGGTGGCCAGTGGTGACAGATGCCGACAACCAGTCACGAGATCACCGCAGGTCAACAAGTTGCGCTGTCATGGCCACGTCTTCCCGACCACTAACTTCCAGTAAGCGCAGGCGTATGGTGGCTGTCGTGGACGACGACCTCGCCTTCGACGTGTTCGACCGGCAGTGCCCGTCGCGCGGCACGCTGGAGCATGTGACCGGGCGGTGGGGCAGCCTGACGCTGGGCGCTCTGTACGAGTCCGGCTTCCGCTTCAACCAGCTGCGGCGGCGCGTCGACGGCGTCAGCGAGAAGATGCTGTCGCAGACGCTGCAGGCCCTGGAGCGGGACGGGCTGGTGCACCGCGAGGCACAGCCGACGAATCCGCCCCGGGTCGACTACGAGCTGACGCCGCTCGGGCGGGATGTCGCCGAGCGGCTGCTGGGCCTGATCCAGCTCGTGGAGAGCCGCATGCCCGAGGTGCTGACCGCGCGCGATCGTTACGACACGGTGCGCGGGTGTGGCGACGCGACACGCGTGGGTGACGATGCGACGCGCGGCGGGCGCTGGCAGCGCGGGCAGAAGTAGCTGGACCGGTTCATCCAGGGGCGCCGCCGCATCAGGGTGCCGCAGCGGCGGCACGGCTCGCCCTCGCGGCCGTACGCGTCCAGGGAGCGGTCGAAGTACCCCGATTCGCCGTTCACATTGACGTAGAGGCTGTCGAAACTGGTGCCGCCGGCGTCGAGGGCGGCGTTCATGACGTCACGAGCATGCCCGAGGAGCTCGGCGGACCGGGGCCGGGTCAGCGTCGCCGTCGGCCGGTCGTAGTGCAGCTTGGCGCGCCACAGGGCCTCGTCGGCGTAGATGTTGCCGACGCCGCTGATCAGCGACTGGTCGAGCAGGGCGCGCTTCACGGTCGTGCGGCGCAGGCGCAGTGCGGTGACGAACGCGTCGTCGTCGAACTCGGGGTCGAGCGGGTCCCGCGCGATATGGGCGATGGCCTCCGGGAGACCTTCGGGCGTGGTGTCGTGCACCGAAAGACCGCCGAAGGTGCGCTGGTCGACGAAGCGCAGCTCGGTGCCGAGGTCGTCGGCGAACCGGACCCGGATCCGCAGATGCTTCTCGTCGGCGGCCGCCTCCGGCTGGACGAGCAGCTGCCCGCTCATGCCCAGATGCCCGAGCACCGCGTCGCCGCTGTCCTCCAGCGGCAGCCAGAGGTACTTGCCCCGCCGCTGTGCGGCCCCTATCCGATGGCCCTTGAGCCGCGCCGCGAAGTCCTCCCCGCCGCCGAGGTGTCGGCGTACGGCCCGCGGATGCAGGACCTGCACCTCCGCGACGACCCGGCCGGCCACCCAGGTCTCGAGGCCTCGCCGCACGACTTCAACCTCGGGCAACTCGGGCACGGGTCTCCTCCGGAGGAGCTACGGAACGACGCCCGCAGCCTACCTCCGGGCGCCGCCCGTGCGGGGCCGGGGGCTGTGCCTTGGGCGCCTGCGGCGGGCCCACGCGGCGGAGCCGCACATGGACACGGCCCCGCCCCTTCCCGCGGTGTCGATCTGCGGCTCCGCCGCGTGGGGGGCTCCGCCCCGGACGCCGTCCTCTCGGGGGGCTCCGCCCGTTCCCAGCCCGTCCGGCGTTCGAGGACGGACACTCCCGCCCGCTCGCCGGTAACCGGGCACGCCCCAGGGTCCGGCGGCGAAGCCCCGATTCGGGGCGGGGCGAGCCGGTCGGCCGGAAAGGAAAGAACCCCCCGCCGCGCAGAGCGCGGCGAGGGGCAGGAGCGGTGTGTCGTCAGGCTGTCGTTTGGGGCGAAGGGGTGTCGGCGGGCCCTTCGGCCTCAGAGGCGGCGGCCTTCGCCGCCGCGGCGCGTTCGTCCGCGGCGGCGCGGATCGCGCGCCACGCGGACTCCGCAGCCTGCTGCTCCGCTTCCTTCTTGCTGCGGCCGGTGCCGGTGCCGTACGAGACACCACCGACGCGGGCGGCAGCAGTGAAGATCTTCTCGTGGTCCGGACCGGTCTCGGTGACCAGGTACTCGGGCACGCCCAGACCCTCGGCCGCGGTCAGCTCCTGGAGGCTGGTCTTCCAGTCCAGGCCTGCGCCGAGGTTCGAGGATTTCTCGATCAGCGGGTCGAAGAGCCGGTGCACCAGCTCGGACGCCGCGTCGAGGCCCTGGTCGAGATAGACCGCGCCGATCACCGCTTCCAGGGTGTCGGCGAGGATGGACGCCTTGTCCCGGCCGCCCGTGCCCTCTTCACCCCGGCCGAGCCGGATGAAGGAGCCCAGGTCGAGGCCACGTCCGACCTCCGCCAGCGCACGCGAGTTGACCACCGCGGCCCGCAGCTTGGCCAGCTGGCCTTCGGGCAGGTCGGGGTGGGTGCGGTAGAGCGTGTCCGTGACCACCAGTCCGAGCACCGAGTCCCCGAGGAACTCGAGCCGCTCGTTGGTGGGCAGGCCGCCGTTCTCGTACGCGTACGAACGGTGGGTCAGTGCACGCACCAGAAGGGCGGACTCGAGCTGATACCCGAGCCGCCCTTCCAGAAGCGTGTGGGACGAGGCTGCGCTTGCGTTGTCTGCCTGCTTACTGTTGCCGGCGTCAGACATGGAGCCTCTCACCAGCCGCTCAGACCTCGAGGACCTGGCGCTTGTTGTAGGTGCCGCAGCTCGGGCACGCGATGTGCTGCTGCTTCGGCTCCTGGCAACGCTCACACGAAACCAGGGTGGGGACCGCAGCCTTCCACTGCGACCGGCGGTGGCGCGTATTGCTGCGCGACATCTTCCGCTTCGGAACAGCCACGGCTACTTCTCCTGCTTCTCGTCGACGCCCGCTTCGGCGCCGCTCATGTTGTCCTTCTCATCGGTTCCGAGTGAACCGGCGAGTCCCTGCAGTGCCGCCCAACGAATGTCGACGGCGTCGTGATGGTGGTCCGGGTCTTCGTTCAGGTTGATCCCGCATTCGGGACACAGGCCTGCACAGTCCTCCCGGCACACCGGCTGCATCGGCAGTGCGAGCACCACCGCATCCCGCAGCACGGGTTCGAGGCCGAGCAAGCCGTCCTCGAGGAAGAGCCTGTCCTCGTCGTCCTCGGCGTCGTCGACAGGTTCCGCCTTGGGGCGGCCCCGGTCGTCGGCGTCAGGGTACGAGAACATCTCCTGGAAGTCCGCCGCGACCTCCTGGTGCAGCGGCTCCAGACACCTTACGCACTCCCCCTCGGCCGTCGCACGGGCGGTGCCTGTGACGAGCACACCTTCCATGACCGACTCGAGACGGAGCTCCAGCTCCATCGGCGCGCCCTCGGGCACACCGACGACCCCTTCGATACCGAAGTCCTTGGGGGCCGCGACCGAGCGGGAGAGCCGCTGGAGCGCACCGGGCCGCCGACCCAGCTCGTGCGTGTCGAACACGAGTGGGTTGCGGTGGTCGAGGCGGGCGTTCAGGGTTCTTCCTGCTTTCGGATCGTGTGGGGGGGCCGCGAAATCAGCGCAGCATCGAATGCGGCGCACGCGCGACCGAAGAGCCAGGATACTGGACCGTTCGCTGTAGGCCCAATCCGGTCAGCGGCCCTGCTCGTAGCGGCGCAGCTGCTCCAGGTCGATCATGCTCGTGTCGAAGAAGCTGGTCTCGTCGAGCTGCGGCTGCGTCTGCACCTGGGGCTGGTGCTGAGGCTGGTGCTCGGCCTGCTGCTGGTACGCGTACGGGTCCTGCTGCTGGTAGGCGTAGCCCTGCTCGTACCCCTGCTGCTGGTACGCGTACGGATCCTGCTGGTACGCGTACACGTCCTGCGGCTGGTACGTGTACGGGTCAGCCTGGGCCGGGACCGGCTGGGCGTGCTGCGGCTGCTGCAGGGGCTGGTGCTGGGGCTGCGGCTCCGGGTTCGGGTCCGCCAGCTCCGCAAGCCCCGCGAGATAGTCCGCGTCGCTCGTGTGCTGCATCCCGGCCGCGTCCTGGGCGGCCATGTGCGCGCCGAGCTCGTCGGTGGCGATGCGGCCGTGCAGCTTCTGCCGGCCGCGGCCCACAGCCTCCAGAGTCTTGGAGAGCACCGCCTCGAAGGCGCCCAGCTTGGCGTCGACGTACTCGTCGGCCCGCTGGATCAGCGTCTGGGGGTCCGCGCTGTACTCGGGGGCGTCCTCATCGGCATACCCCTGCTCGTCCAGGCCAGGACCGCGGCCGAGCAGCTTCTCGCGGCCGCGGTCGACCGAGCCGATGGTCTTGTTGAGGACGACCTCGAAGTTCGCGAGCTTCGAGTCGACGTAGTCGTCGGCCTCGGCGCGGATCTCCTCGGCCTCCCGGCGGGCCTCGGCGAGGATGCGGTCGGCCTCCTCCTGGGACTGCCGGGCGATCTGGGTGCCGGAGACCAGCGAGCCGCGCTCGGAGTGGGCGGCCTCGATGATCCGCTCGGCCTCCTGGCGGGCCTGCTCGACGAGCTGCTCCCGGCCGCCGATCAGCTCCTGCGCCTGGGCGAGCGAGCCGGGCAGGGCCTGCCGTACCTCTTCGAGCATCGCGAGCAGCTCGGCGCGGTTGACCACGCAGGAGGCCGACATGGGCATGGACCGGGCGTTCCCGACCGCCTCGACGATCTCGTCGAGCTTCTTCTGCACGTCCACCGTGTGCTCGCCACTCTCTACAGTCACTACAGCCGATTTGGAGACGGACGGGACGACTGTACGGGCAGTCGGAGCCCTCCCGACACCGGGTGACGGTCAGTCAGGAGGTGACGTCCGACGCGGCGCCCGGCGCGACATCCGACGTCACCTCCTCGGTCACTTCTTCGGAAGCCGGCCCTTCAGGGCCTCGAGGACCGGCGGCGGAACCAGGTGGGAGACGTCACCGCCCCATGCCGCGACCTCCTTGACCAGGGAGGACGACAGGAAGCTGTAGGTCGGGCTGGTGGGCACGAACAGCGTCTCGACGCCCGACAGGCCGTTGTTCATCTGGGCCATCTGCAGCTCGTAGTCGAAGTCGCTGACGGCGCGCAGGCCCTTGACGATGGCGGGGATGTCCCGCTGCTTGCAGTAGTCGACGAGGAGGCCGTGGTAGGCCTCCACCTCGACGTTCCCGTACTCCGCGGTGACCTCGCGGATCAGCTCGATCCGCTCGTCGACCGTGAACAGTCCCTGCTTGGACTGGTTGATCATCACCACGACGTGCACGACGTCGTACAGCTTGGAGGCGCGGGCGATGATGTCGAGATGTCCATTGGTGATGGGGTCGAACGACCCCGGACAGACGGCGCGGCGCAACTGAAGTCCCTCGCTCTCCGGTCCGGTCATGGTGCGTCTTCGCACGTAGAGGCGGCGCGACCGTACCAAAGGGTCCCTTCGCCGTAGCGACGGGCCCTCAGTGGCTCGATGCCCGTCGGCCAGACGAACTCCCCGCCTCTGGTGCTGCGCTCCACGGTGACGAGGGCATCCTCCGCGAGCCAGCCCCGGGTGCGGAGTGTGAGGAGAATCTCGCGAAGATCGTCGTCCGTGACGGCGTACGGAGGGTCGAGGAACACGATGTCGTACGGGGCCGTCGGCGCCGGTCCCTGGACGATCTGCTCCGCCCGGCCGGTGCGGACCTCGGCACCGGGCAGGGCCAGCGTCCGTACGTTCTCCCGGACCGTGCGGGCGGCGCGGTTGTCGGCCTCGACGAGGAGCGCGTGGGACGCACCGCGCGACAGTGCCTCCAGGCCGACGGCTCCCGAGCCCGCGTACAGGTCGGCGACCCGGATGCCCTGCAGCGTGCCGAGCAGCGCCTCCCAGGTGGAGAACAGGCCCTCGCGCGCCCGGTCGGAGGTGGGGCGGGTGCCGTTGCCCGGCGGCACGGCCAGGCGACGTCCGCCGGCCGCGCCGGCGATCACGCGGGTCATCTGAGTCCTTCTAGCCGTTCGTTCGGTCCCGTTCGATGCGGGCCGGTCACCTCCACGATATCCACCGGCGGGCGCGTCAGCCCTTGTCCAGATACTGCTCGCGGTCCTTGTCGAGGAGCGCGTCCAGGGCCGTCCGCAGCTCCGGAAGCCCCTTCAGCTCCGGGTCCGCGGTGACGACCGCCACGGCCTCCTCGCGTGCGGCGGCGATGACCTCCTCGTCGTCGATGACCGCGAGGACCCGCAGCGAGGAGCGGACGCCGGACTGTGCCTGGCCCAGCACATCGCCCTCCCGGCGCTGTTCGAGGTCGATACGGGACAGCTCGAAGCCGTCCAGCGTGGCGGCGACCGCGGCCAGCCGGGCCCGGGCGGGACTCGCCTCCGGCATCTCGGTGACGAGGAGACACAGCCCGGGGGCCGAGCCGCGCCCGACGCGGCCACGCAGCTGGTGCAGCTGCGAGACACCGAAGCGGTCGGCGTCCATGATCACCATCGCGGTCGCGTTCGGCACGTTCACACCGACCTCGATGACCGTCGTGGCCACCAGCACGTCCACATCGCCCGCGGCGAAGCGGCGCATGACGTCGTCCTTGTCGTCCGGCGCCATCCGACCGTGCAGCACCTCCACCCGCAGGCCCTTCAGGGGGCCCGCCGTCAGCTGCTCGGCGACGTCCAGGACGGCGAGCGGGGGCCGCTTCTCGGCCTCGTCCTCCGCGGACTTCTTCCTGGGCTCGTCCTGATCGTCACCGATGCGAGGACACACGACGTACGCTTGATGGCCGCCCTCGACCTCCTCGCGCACCCGCTCCCAGGCCCGCGCCAGGAAGTGCGGCTTGTCCGCTGCGGGGACCACATGGGTGGCGATCGGGGAGCGTCCGGCGGGCAGCTGGTCCAGTACGGAGGTCTCCAGGTCGCCGAAGACCGTCATCGCGACCGTCCGCGGAATGGGCGTGGCGGTCATGACCAGCAGGTGCGGGGGCTGCTTGCCCTTGCCCCGGAGGGCGTCGCGCTGCTCCACGCCGAAGCGGTGCTGCTCGTCGACGACGACCAGCCCCAGGTCGTGGAACTGCACCTTGTCCTCGATGAGCGCGTGGGTGCCGATGACGATCCCGGCCTCGCCGGTGACCAGGTCGAGCAGGGCCTGGCGGCGGGCGGCGGCGCCCATGGAGCCGGTGAGCAGCACCACCTTGGTCGCCTGCTCGGCGCCGCCGAGCATGCCGCCCTCGGCGAGGTCGCCCATCATCTCGACGATCGAGCGGTGATGCTGCTGGGCGAGGACTTCGGTGGGTGCCAGCATCGCGGCCTGGCCGCCCGCGTCGACGACGGCGAGCATGGCCCGCAGGGCGACCATGGTCTTTCCGGAGCCGACCTCGCCCTGGAGCAGCCGGTGCATGGGGTGCTCGGTGGCCAGGTCGCCGAAGATCTCCGCGGAGACCTTCTGCTGGCCCTCGGTGAGCGTGAACGGCAGCCGGGCGTCGAACGAGTCGAGCAGGCCGTCGGGGACGGGCCTGCGGGCGACCGCGGGGAGCTGCGTGTCCGCGTAACGCCGCCGGGCGAGGGCGACTTGGAGGACGAACGCCTCGTCCCACTTGAGGCGCTGCCTGGCGTCCTCGATGTCCGCCTTGGTCTGCGGGCGGTGGATCTTGAGCAGTGCCTCGGGGAGGGGAACGAAACCCCGGCCTTCGCGCAGCGCGGGCGGCAGCGGGTCGAGGGCGTCCTGCGCCTGTGGAAGGACCGCGTCGACGGCCTTGGCGATCTTCCACGACTCCAGGCCCTTGCAGGCCGGATAGATCGGGATGAGCTTCCCGGCGAACGCGCTGACCGCCCCGTCGCCGCTGTCCGCGTCCAGCCGCTCGTAGGTGGGGTGGGCGAGCTGCAACTTGCGGTTGAACATGGACACCTTGCCGGCGAACATCGCGCGGCTGCCGGGCAGAAGGTCCTTGTGCGGCTTGTGGATGCCCCGGCCGAAGAAGACGAGCTGGAGCCGGCCGCTGCCGTCGGTGATGGTGATCTCCAGCCGCTGCCCGCGCCCGGCGTTGAACGTGAGCACGCGGGAGTCCGCGACCTGGGCGACGACCGTGACGTGCTCGTCGAGCGGCAGATCCGCGAGCCGGGTGAGCTGGCCCCGCTCCTCGTACCGCCGCGGGTAGTGGTGGAGCAGATCACCGACGGTGTGCAGGTCGAGGTTCTCGGCCATGACCTTCGCGGTCGCGGGGCCGAGGGTCTTCTTGAGGGGTTCGTCGAGCGCGGACACGCGATCCATTGCACACCACCTCACCGACAACCGTCGCGCACCGATCGATATCCGCTGGTCGCAACGGTGCCGCGACCCCTAGGATGGCGCGGTCTCCCCCGCCTTCCCACGCCGCGATCACCGACGTAACGGGATCGCCCGACCCGCGCCGCCGCTCGTCCCCCCACCGGCGCAGCGACGATGACTGCTGAGACCTCTGAGACTTCCGAGACGTCCGAGACCACTCCTCATACCTTCCAGGTCGATCTGCGCGGCCTGGTGGATCTTCTCTCCCACCACCTCTACTCCAGTCCCAAGGTCTATCTGCGCGAGTTGCTGCAGAACGCCGTGGACGCCATCACCGCACGCCGCTCCGTGCAGCCGGACGCGCCCGCCCGGGTGCGGCTGTACGCCGGGGGAGGCACGCTGCGCGTCGAGGACAGCGGCATCGGCCTGACCGAGGCGGACGTGCACAGCCTCCTCGCCACGATCGGTCGCAGCTCGAAGCGGGACGGCGGCCTGGAGTCGGCGCGGGCCGAGTTCCTGGGCCAGTTCGGGATCGGGCTGCTCGCCTGCTTCGTCGTCGCGGCGGAGATACGGGTGGTCAGCCGTTCCGCGCGGACACCGGATGCGCGCCCCGTCGAGTGGGCGGCGCGCGACGACGGTTCGTACACCGTGCGTACGCTCCCGGACGACGCCCGCACCGAGCCCGGGACGACCGTGTACCTCACCGCCCGCCCCGGCAGCGGCGATTGGCTGACGGAGGACCGCGTACGGGCCCTCGCACGTGACTTCGGCTCCCTCCTGCCGTACGACGTCCGCGTCGGCGAGGAGCCCGTCACCGAGCTGCCGGCGCCGTGGGACCGGCCGTACCCGAGCCCGGCCGCGCGCCGCGTCGCGCTCGCCCGCCACTGCCATGACCTCTTCGGGTTCACTCCGCTCGACTCGATCGACCTGGATCTGCCGCTCGCCGGCGTCCGGGGCGTCGCCTACGTCCTGCCTTCGGCAGTGAGTCCCGCGCAGCGCGCGGGGCACCGTGTGCACCTCAAGGGAATGCTGCTCACCGACCGCGCGGACGAACTCCTGCCCGACTGGGCGTTCTTCGTACGCTGCGTCCTGGACACCGACAGCCTGCGGCCCACGGCGTCGCGCGAGTCGCTGTACGCGGACGAGACCCTCGCCGCCGTACGGGACGCGCTCGGGGCCCGTATGCGCGACTGGCTGACCGGTCTTGCGGCGGGCGATCCCGAACGGCTCGCGCAGTTCCTGTCGGTGCACCACCTGGGCGTGAAATCGCTGGCGCGGCACGACAACGACATGCTGCGCACGATGCTGCCGTGGCTGCCGTTCGAGACGACCGACGGGCGCCTGTCGCTGGAGGAGTTCGCCCAGCGGCACCGGATGGTGCACTTCACGCGAACCGTCGAGGAGTACCGGCAGGTCGCCCCTATCGCGTCCGCGCAGGGCATCGGCGTCATCAACGGCGGCTACACGTACGACTCCGAGCTCGTCGAGCGGCTTCCCTCGGTCCGCCCCGGAACGGCGGTCGCCGAACTCGACGCGGACACCGTCACCGCACACCTCGACGCGGTCGACCCGGCCGACGAACTGGCGCTCGCGGGCTTCCTGTCAGTGGCGCGTGCCACGCTGGACCCACTCGGCTGTGATGTGTCCCTGCGTTCCTTCCACCCCCTGACCGTGCCCGCACTGCACCTCGACGACCGGGCGGCCCGCCATGAGCAGGCCCGCGCGGAGGCGGAGGAGCAGGCGGACGATCTGTGGGCGGGCATCCTCGGCTCGCTGCGGGGCAGCGCGCCACGGGCCCGTCTCGTCCTCAACCACCTCAACCCGCTGGTCCGCCGGATCAGCGCTCTCGACGACCCGGAGCTCGCGGGCACGGCCGTCGAGTCGCTCTACGGGCAGGCCCTGCTCATGGCGCAGCGTCCGCTGCGCCCCGGAGACTCGGCCCTGCTCAACCGCGCGTTCATCGGCCTGCTCGAATGGGCCACCCACCACGAGACCGACCCGGAGGAGGAGAGCCGATGAGCCACGACTTCGCCGCGATACGGCAGGCCTTGCACGACAACTACCGGGCGCCGGAGGGCGCCGCGCGCAACGCCCGCGCGGAGCGGCTGCTCGCCGAGGCCGAGCAGACCGGTGACACGCCCCTGCTCGTCGAGGCCCTCTCGCATCTCCTCCAGGCGTACAACTACAGCTCGGAGCGGGACAAGCTGTTCGTGCCGTTCGCCCGGCTGCTGCGGCTGTGGGACGAGCAGCCCGGGGAGTTCGACGAGCAGGCGGCCCACTCGCTGCACTGGTACTTCAAGTGGGTCTCCACGGACATGCTCGACCAGCCGCACATCCCGCTCGCCTCCATGGAGAAGTGGCTCGGCGAGATGGAGCACCGCTACCGGCTGGCCGGGCACTCCGAACGGGCCGTGCGACAGGGCGAGTTCTGCCTCGCCCGGCACATCGGCGACCTGGAGCGCGCCGAGCGGGCGTACGCGGCGTGGCTGGCCGCGGACCGGGACCGGATGGCCGACTGCCATGCGTGCGAGCTGCACGACCAGGGCTCCTGGCAGGCCCGTCTCGGGCACGACGAGAAGGCGCTGGAGCTGTGGCGTCCGGTCCTGGCCGGCCAGTACACGTGCGCGCACGAGCCGCACGCCGTGCTGGCCGCCTCCTTGCTGCCGCTGCTGCGACTCGGCCGCGCGGAGGAGGCACGCGCCCATCATCTGCGGGGCTACCGCATGGTCCGCCCCATGGAGAGCATGCGCGGCTGGGTCGCGATGCATGTCGAGTTCTGCGCGCTCACCGGCAATGAGGCGCGGGCCCTGGAGATCCTCTCGGACCGGCCCGCGTACTTCACGGACAGCGGCGACCCCGATTCCCTGATGGACCATCTCGCCGTCACCGCACTGCTGATGGACCGGCTCGTGACCCTCGGGCACGGCGAGCAGACCGTGCCGGGGCCCGCCGGGACAGCCTGGACGGCGCGGACGCTCGCGGAGCACGCGCGCGGGGAGGCGCTCGCGATCGCCGCGCGTTTCGACGCGCGCAACGGGTCGGCGGCGGTGAGCACGCTCGTACGGGAGCGGCTCGGGCAGCAGCCGCTCGTGGAGCGGCTGCCGCTGGGTGTACGGGCGGTGCGGCTGACATCTTCCGCTCCTGCGGAGCGGCCCGCACCCGCACCCGCGCCCCCGCGTCCCGTGGAACCAGGTGGTCTGGAGCAGCTCGTCGCCGAGGCGCGGCGGCTGTCCGACGCACTGCACCCGGACGCGGACGCCGCGTGGGAGGCCGTCGCCGATGCGGCCGGGGACGGGGACGGGGACCTGGACGATCTGGCGCTCGCCGAGATCGACGACCACCGCGCCATGTCGCCGCGGACCGACCCGGAGGAGGCCGTCCGGCTCTTCCGCTCGGCTGCCGAGCGGTACGAGCGCGCGGGCGACCCGGGTGAGGCCGCGGCCGCGCTGGCCCGCGGCGCGTACGCGACGGCGTGCGGCGGGGACCCGGAGGGGGCCCTCGCGGCCGTCGAGGCGCCCGTCGCCCGTGCGCTCGCGCTGTACGCGGAGGGCGCGACCGGCGTGCGCCAGGCCGCCGGAGCTGTGCTGAACCGCGCCCGGATCCATCTGGAGCGGCTGCGCGACGGTGACGGATCCGACGAGCGGGGCGAGGCGCTGGAGCAGGCCGTGGCGGACCTCCTCGACTTCGCCGGGCCGCACCGCGCGGACCCGAGGGTCGCCGACCGCATCGCCGAGGCAGAGGCCATGCTCGGCGATCTCGCCGCGCACCGCGGCGAGATCGCGGCCGCTGCCGAGCGGTACGCGGCAGCGGCCGAGCTCTTCCACACGGCCGGGCTGCCCTGGTACTCGGTCGACCCCGAGGCCCGCCTCGTCGCGGTGGCCCGCCATCTCGGCGACCTGGACACCGCGGAGCGCGCCGCCCGGGCCGCCCTGGAGCACGGCGCCGCGTACGTCGAGGCGGGCGGGCGCACCCGGCTGCACCTCCAGCTCGCCGAAGTCCTCGGCGCCGCGGGCCTGTTCGGGGACGCGGCCGAGCACGCGCTGGAGGCCGCGCACTGGGCCGACGAGGCCGGGGAGAGCGTCGGCATCGGCGCCTGGGCGCGGCACCAGTTGGGCGGCTGGCTGCTGCGTGCGGGCCGTGCGGAGGAGGCGGCGGCCGTTCTGGAAGCCGTGCTTCCAGATCTGACGGTCGACGACCACGGCGAGGGCATGGTCGTCCAGACCCTGTGGTGGCTCGGCGACTGCCTGACCGAGCTCGGGGAGCCGCGGCAGGCGGCCGAGCACTGGCTCAAGGCGGCCGACATCGCCCGCGGCTGGCCCGAGCAGCGCGACCACGCGATGCTCGCCACCCTCGCGGGCCAGGCGCTGTACCGGGCCGGGCTCAACGCGGAGGCCGACCGCGCGTACGAGCGCGCGTGCGCGCTCTGGCGTGAGGTGGGCGACGTCCACGGGGTCGTACGGGCCCTGCGGGTGCGGGCGTGGATCGCGGTCCGTGAGGGGCAGGCGGGGCCGGAGGCGGGTCGCGGCTTCATGGCGGACGCGGCCGAGGAGTGCGAGCGGGCGCTTCCGGGGGTGCAGGACCCGGCGGCCCGCGCCCGGCTGCGCGCGGAGCTCGCCGACACCCATCGGCAGACGGGCGAGCTGATCGCGGACCAGGGCGAGGGCGAGTCGACGTACGGGGAGGCTCTCCCGTACGTCGAGAAGGCCGTCGCCGGCTTCACGGAGGCGGGCGAGGACTTCACGGATCTGCGTACCGCGGCAGAGCTGATGGCCGCGTGGCTGGAGGCCGACCTGGGCGCGAAGCCGGCGGCGCGGCGGCGGGCCGAGGCGGTCCTGGCGACGTACGCCGACGCCTCGGGCGCCACGGCGGAGGCGCGCCGCGCGGAGGCGACGTCGATCCTGGAGTACGTGGCCTGACCGGCGGTGCGGGGTGCGGGGTGCCTCCGGCGGTGGGCGGGGTCTGTGCGGGGTGCCTCCGGCGGTGGGCGGGGTGCGGTGTGCCCGGTACCGGGTGGGCGTCCGGTGTGTCCGTCCTCAAGCGCCGGACGGGCTTGGTGCGGCTGCTGTGGGTGGGTGGCGGGTTGGGGCCCCTCCGGGCTCGCCTCCTCGGAAATCGGTGGGTACGGCGTCGTCCGGTACCACCGCCCGATTTCCTGCGGGGGCGACCCTGCACGGCCCCGCCCCGGGTCGCCCGCCGACTGCAGGTCGGGGGGTGGAAACGATGCCCACCGGGGCGAGCCCCCACCGTTCACCACGCCCGGGGACGCGCAGGGGTCGTGTTCGGGACACTCAAGCGTGATTTGTGGCGCGCGGCATGGGCGATGACTGGTGGGTCCGGGGTTTGCGCGCGCCGTAAATCATGCCGTCCCGGATACGAGCCCCGGAGCGGACCCGGGACGGCAACCGACCCGGCACCGGGCACCCCCGACCACCCAGCCCGTCCGGCGCTTGAGGACGGACACACCGGCCCACCCGGCGGAACCGGGCACGCTTCAAGCCCGTCCGGCGATTGAGGACGGACACCCCGGCCCACCCGGCGGCACCCGGCACACCGCGCCCCGCGCCCCCGCCGCCTACTCCACCCCGATCAGCAGGGGCGCCCCCCGCCCCCCGTGGTGGATCACCGTGTCGACCGCCAGGTAGCCGCGGCGGACGTGGGACTCCAGGCGGTCCCCCAGCGTCGGAGGGGCGTCGTCCGGGAGGACGAGGGTGACCAGTTCGCCGCCCGCGGAGAGCATGCGGTCCAGCACCGTCTCCGCCGTCTCCGCGAGATCCGCGCCGATCACCGCCACGTCGCCGTCGATCAGGCCCAGCACGTCCCCGGCCTGGCAGACCCCTGCCGATGTGAAGGACTGCCGTTCGGCGACGGCCAGTTCGCCGTAGCGGGTCGCGCCCGCCGCCGACGTCATCGCGACGACGTCCTCGTCGAAGCGGCGGTCGGGTTCGTGGACCGCGAGCGCAGCGATGCCCTGGACCGCGGAGCGGGTCGGGATGAGGGCGACCCGTACGCCCTCGGTACGGGCCTGCTCCGCGGCCGCCGCCGCGGTGTGCCGCAGCTCCGCGTCGTTCGGCAGGAGCACGACCTCACGCGCATGCGCCCGCCGGATGGCCTCGACCAGCTCGCCGCTCGCCGGGGGTTCTCCGGGCCGCGCGAGCACCGTCGTCGCCCCCGCCGTCTCGCACAGGCCGGCCAGCCCCTCGCCCGGGACCACGGCGACGACGGCCCGCTGCACCGGCTCGCGCGGCTCGGCGTGGTCGGCCGCGGCGAAGTGGGTGATGCGGATCCGGTAGGGCCGCCCCGCCTCGACGCCCGCCTCCACCGCCGCGCCCGCGTCGTCGACGTGTACGTGGACGTTCCACAACCCGTCGCCGCCGACGACGACGAGCGAGTCGCCCAGCCCGTCGAGGCGGTCCTTGAGCCGGGTCACGGCGGCGTCGTCCGCTTCCAGGAGGTAGATCACCTCGAAGGCCGGCCCTGCGTCGGCGCACGGCTCGGCGGCCGCCGCGGCGGCCGGGTGGGCCCGCCCGGTGTGCCATGCCGCAGGCGCCTCCCCGGTCACCGCTTCGACCAGCGCGCCGAGCACCGCCACCAGACCCTGCCCGCCCGCGTCCACGACACCGGCCCGGCCCAGCACCTCGAGCTGCCCCGGTGTGTTCTCGAGCGCCCGGCAGGCGCATGTGTACGCCGCCCTCACCGCCGCCGCGTCATCGCCGGAAACGGCCGCGACCGCCGCGTCCGCCGCCGCCGACGCCACGCTCAGGATGGTGCCCTCGACCGGATGCGCGACCGCCTCACGCGCGGACTCCGCGGCCCGCCGCAGTGCCCCCGAGGCCCCGCCGTCGCGCTCCACGAGCACCTCGGCCATGCCCCGCAGCAGCTGCGCCAGGATCGTCCCCGAGTTGCCGCGCGCCCCGATCAGGGCCCCGTGCGCCATGGCCCGCATCGCGTCGGCCAGCACGGGAGCCGCCGAGCCCGTCTCGTACGCCGCGAAGACCGCCTCGACGGCCCGGGCGGCCGACTCCACGGTCAGATAGAGGTTCGTGCCGGTGTCTCCGTCCGCGACCGGATAGACGTTGATCGCGTCGATCTCCTCGCGTTCGCGGCCCAGCGCCTCCAGCGCGAGTGAGCACCATGTGCGTACCGCGAGGGCATCGAGAGTCTGCGGCAACTGATGGCCTCCTTGTGCTGCTGGGCTGCACCGCAGAGTAGACCCGGGCCTGACCTGCAGCCGGGGCGGGGGCAGGGGAAGCCATGGTAGTTTCGTGTCTCGGACGCAGCCGTTGTATGCTGCTCCGGTTGCCCGATGAGAGTCGGGCCATTCCCCCGGCAGGCCACTTCAGATCACTGATTCCGGCACGCCGGAATTCACCGTAAGTGCATCTGAAGTCTTTGGAGTGACCCGTGGCTGCCAACTGCGACGTCTGCGGCAAGGGGCCGGGCTTCGGCAACAACATTTCGCACTCGCACCGCCGTACGTCCCGTCGCTGGAACCCGAACATCCAGCGCGTGCGTGCCGTGGTCGGTCGGACGCCGAAGCGGCTCAACGTCTGCACCTCGTGCATCAAGGCCGGCAAGGTCTCGCGCTAAGTGATGCTCCCCGCGTTCGTGCGGGGATGATCCCGCCGACGTTTCGTCGTAGCGCAGCCCCTGCGGTTGCCTTGAAAAGCCGGTCCACCTCGGTGGACCGGCTTTTTGCCGTGCTGTTCCCGTGGCACGGCACAGCCCGGCAAGATCCGAAGACGGACAGGCCCTATTCGGGCCCGCCCTGGCGCAGCTGCCACGCGTGATCGACCGGGCCGATCCCACCGCCCAGCGGGAAGCCCGCGGCGATGGCCCCCGTCACGTACTCCTTCGCGGCCCGGACCGCCTCGGGGACGGACAGCCCCCTTGCCAGACCGGCCGCGACCGCGGAGGCGAGTGTGCAGCCCGTGCCGTGCGTGTGGCGGTTGTCGTGGCGGGGCGCGCGCAGCCAGTGCTCCTCGGTGCCGTCCGTGAGCAGGTCCACGGCATCCCCCTCGAGATGCCCGCCCTTGATCAGCGCCCAGCGCGGCCCGTAGGCGAGCACTGCTTCGGCCGCGCGCCGCAGATCGGTCTCGGTCTCCACCTGTACGCCGGTGAGCTGGGCGACCTCGTCCAGGTTCGGGGTCGCCACGGTCGCGGCCGGCAGCAGTTTCGTCCGTACCGAGTCCAGCGCGGACACGGCCAGCAGCGCGTCCCCGTGCTTGGAGACACCGACCGGGTCGACGACGACGGGCGCATCGGTCCCGGCCAGCAGCTCCGCGACCGTGTCGACGAGCTCGGCCGACGCCAGCATGCCGGTCTTCACGGCCTGTACGCCGATGTCGTCGACGACGCTCCTGAACTGCGCCCGCACGGCCTCGACCGGCAGCTCCCAGGCACCCTGCACGCCCAGGGAGTTCTGCGCGGTGACGGCCGTGATGACGCTCATGCCGTGGACACCCAGCGCCAGCATGGTCTTGAGGTCGGCCTGGATGCCGGCGCCGCCGCCGGAGTCGGACCCGGCGACGGTCAGCACCCTGGGCGGGGCGGTGGTCACGATCCCGGCCCGAAGTGGTCCCAGCCGCCCTTGTTCGTCCACGGCGCCCCGTCCACCGTCACCTGCGGCAGGGCCGACGGGTTGAGCACCTCGCCGATCACCTTCCAGCGGGCGGGCAGCTTCACGTCCGCGGGGAAGGTCGCCACGATCGCGTGGTCCTCGCCGCCGCTGAGCACCCACTGCAGCGGGTCGACGCCGACGGCCTGGCCGATGTCGTTCATCTGCGAGGGGATGTCGAGGAGTCCGGAGCGCAGATCTATGCGGACCTTGCTGGCCTCGGCGATGTGCCCGAGGTCGGCGACGAGTCCGTCGCTGACGTCGGTCATCGCGGTCGCACCGAGCCCGGCCGCGGCCGGCCCCGCGTGGTAAGGCGGTTCGGGCCGGCGGTGGGCCTCGACGAAGGCGCGGGGCGAGCGGAAGCCGCGCGAGAGGACCGCGTGCCCGGCGGCGGACCAGCCCAACCAGCCGGTGTAGGCGACGACATCGCCGGGCTGGGCGCCGGCGCGGGTCACCGGGTCGTGGTTGCGCAGATCGCCGAGTGCCGTGATCGCGACGGTGATGGTGTCGCCTCGTACGACATCGCCGCCGACCACCGCCGCGCCGGCGACCTGGCATTCGTCGCGGATGCCGTCCATCAGCTCGGTGGCCCAGGTGACGGGCAGATCGGCCGGGACGACGAGGCCGAGCAGCAGTGCGGTCGGCACGGCGCCCATGGCGGCGATGTCGGCGAGGTTCTGCGCGGCCGCCTTGCGGCCCACGTCGTACGCGGTCGACCAGTCGCGCCGGAAGTGCCGTCCCTCCAGCAGCAGGTCGGTGCTGGCCACGACCCTGCGGTCGGGCGCGGCCACGACCGCGGCGTCGTCGCCGGGTCCGAGCCGTACGGCGGGGGTGGAGGTGAGCCGGGAGGTGAGCTCCCTGATGAGCCCGAACTCCCCCAGTTCGCCCACGGTGCCCTTCATTCCTGTGCTCCTTCTGCCCCAGTGCGCTTGCGGTCGCGAGCGGTCACTGCTGTCGGTACCGTCGAGTACGCCGAGCAGGCCGTCAACTTCTGTGCTTCGTGCGCCACGCTGCGCGCCCCTCGGGGCGCGCAGGTCTCCCCGCGGCCCGCGGCGACGCGATACCGTGGCGTCCCTTCTCCCCACATGATCCTCGTGGCCGCCCTGGAGGTTCCGTGGTACAGGCGTACATCCTTATTCAGACCGAGGTGGGCAAGGCGTCGACCGTCGCCGACACCATCTCCAAGATCCCGGGGGTGATCCAGGCCGAGGACGTGACAGGCCCTTACGACGTGATCGTGCGCGCTCAAGCCGATACGGTCGATGACCTGGGCCGCATGGTGGTCGCCAAGGTCCAGCAAGTGGACGGCATCACGCGGACGCTGACCTGCCCGGTCGTGCACCTGTAGCCCCCGTCTACGCTTGGCCGGTGATGTCCCCTCGCCGGCTTCTGTCTCTGCCCGCCACAGCCGCTGTGCTGCTGGCCGCCGCGGGCTGCTCCGCCACGGACGCCCCGCCGTCGGTCACGGTTCCCACTCCCCCTCCCGAGGAGAAGGCGCTGTGCCGTGCCCTGCACGAGGCGCTGCCCGGGTCGGTGGCCGGTCAGGACCGCCGGGACCCCGAGCCGCGTTCCGAGCTGACCGCCGGGTGGGGGGACGCCGCGATCGTACTGCGCTGCGGTGTCCCCCGGCCCGCGGGGATGAGTGATCCGCAGGCGCAGGGGGTCGACGTGAACGGCGTCAACTGGCTGGTGGAGCAGCGCGACGACGACGGCCCGCGGCTCACCACGACGTACCGCAGGACGTATGTCGAGGTCACGCTGTCGAAGCAGTACATGCATGACCTCGGCCCGCTGACGGACCTGGCGGGACCGGTCGCGAAGACGGTCCCGCCGGTGTTCACCGACAACCCCTGAGGGCTGTTCGCCGACACGCCCTGAGCCGAAGCGGTCGCCCATGGGGCAGTGGTTCAGCGCAGTCCGGTGGAGCGCCGGAGCGCCGCCTGGATGAGCCGGTCGACGAGCTCCGGGTAGCTGACCCCGGTCTCCTGCCACATCCGCGGATACATCGAGATCGGCGTGAAGCCCGGCATCGTGTTGATCTCGTTGATCACGAACTCGCCGTCCTCGGTGAGGAAGAAGTCCGCGCGGACGAGCCCTTCGCACGACGCGGCCTCGAACGCCTCGACCGCGAGCCGCCGCACCTCGGCGGTCTGCTCCTCGGTGAGCGGCGCGGGCACCAGACCGGTGGCCGAGTCGATGTACTTGGCCTCGAAGTCGTAGAAGTCGTGCGACGTGACGGGCGGGATCTCGGCGGGCACGCTGGCGCGCGGGCCGTCCTCGAACTCCAGCACTCCGCATTCGATCTCGCGGCCGCGCAGCAGCGACTCCACCAGGATCTTGGGGTCGTGGCGCTGTGCCTCGGCGATGGCCTCGTCGAGACCGGAGAGATCGTCGACCTTGGTGATGCCGATCGAGGAGCCGGCGCGGGCGGGCTTCACGAAGAGCGGCCAGCCGTGCTCACCGGCGAAGTCGATGATCTTCTTGCGGGCGGCGGAAGGATCCTGCACCCACTCGCGGGGCCGGATCACCATGTACGGGCCGACCGGCAGCCCGAAGGAGGTGAAGACCCGCTTCATGTACTCCTTGTCCTGGCCGACGGCCGAGGCGAGGACGCCCGAGCCGACGTACGGGACGCCGGAGAGCTCCAGCAGGCCCTGCAGGGTGCCGTCCTCGCCGTACGGGCCGTGCAGCATCGGGAAGACGACGTCGACCTCGCCGAGCGCCTTGGGCACGGAGCCCGGCTCGCTGTAGACCACCTCGCGGTTGGCCGGGTCGACGGAGAGGACGACGCCGCCGTCGCCGGACTCGGCGAGGCCGTCGACGTACGGCAGTTTGCGGTCGGCGATGGCCATGCGCTCCGGCTCGTCGGCGGTCAGCGCCCAGCGGCCGTCCGTCGTGATGCCGATGGGCAGCACGTCGTACTTGGTGCGGTCGATGGAGCGCAGCACGGCACCGGCCGTCACGACGGAGATCGCGTGCTCGGAGCTGCGGCCGCCGAAGACGATCGCGACGCGCGGCTTGCGGCGCGCCTCGCCTCCGGCGGAGGCGGGGGCGGGGCTGTGGGAGGGGTTCTCGCTCATATCGCGACGAGACTACCCTGCGCGTTCCGCCTGCCGAAGGGGCGCGCCCCGCCCCTTCTCGAACCCGGCGCGCCGCCCCGGGCCCCCGGTACGCCCTTCGCGCGGGCTCGAATACGGACCGGTACTCTCCGGTCGCCCCGGGTGTCCGTCCTCGACCGACGGGCGAGCTCAAAATCCCCCCCGGGCAGGATCCAGGGGGTGTCCGGTGGATCAGGCTGGATCAGCGAGCGCCCGCCGCGTCGCGGCTGACGTCACTGATGCGGCTTCGGATCCAGGCGGACGCCGGACACCCGCTAGTGACGCTCGGGCTTCGCGCTGCGCGACATCAGCTCCTTGAGCGCGACAACCGGCGGCTTGCCCTCGTGGACGATGGACACGACGGTCTCGGTGATCGGCATGTCGACGCCGTGCCGCCTGGCCAGATCCAGCACGGACTCACAGGACTTGACGCCCTCGGCGGTCTGCTTGGTGGCGGCGATGGTCTCCTCGAGGGTCATGCCGCGGCCGAGGTTGATGCCGAAGGTGTGGTTGCGCGAGAGCGGTGACGAGGCGGTCGCCACCAGGTCGCCGAGGCCCGCAAGCCCCGAGAACGTCATCGGGTCTGCGCCCATGACGAGGCCGAGCCGGGTCGTCTCGGCAAGTCCGCGGGTGATCAGCGAGCCCTTGGCGTTGTCGCCGAGGCCCATGCCGTCCGCGATGCCGACAGCGAGGCCGATGACGTTCTTGACCGCACCGCCGAGCTCACAGCCGACGACGTCGGTGTTCGTGTACGGACGGAAGTACGGGGTCATACAGGCGGTCTGGAGGCGTTGCGCCACCAACTCGTCCCGTGAGGCGACCACGGCGGCCGCGGGCAGCCTGCGGGCGATCTCCTTGGCGAGGTTGGGCCCGGTGACAACCGCGACGCGCTCGGCCGGTACCTTCGCGACCTCCTCGATGACCTCGCTCATCCGCTTCGCGGTGCCGAGTTCGACGCCCTTCATCAGCGAGACGAGGACGGTGTCGGGAGAGAGCTTGGGCGCCCATTCCGTGAGGTTGGCGCGGAGGGTCTGGGAGGGCACGGCGAGCACGGTGAAGTCCGCGTCGCGGGCGGCCTCGGCAGGGTCGGTGGTGGCACGGACCCTCTCGGGGAGCTGGATGCCCGGAAGGTAGTCCGGGTTGGTGCGGGTGGTGTTGACGGCGTCGACGAGCTCGGCGCGGCGGCCCCAGAGGGTCACGTCGCAGCCCGCGTCCGCGAGCACCATCGAGAAGGCCGTGCCCCAGGATCCGGTGCCGAACACGGCGGCCTTGACGGGACGAGTCACTTGGTGCCCTCCTCCGCGGCCTTGCGCCGCTGTTCCGCCCGCGCCCTGCGGTGGTCGTACTGCGCGGCGGGCGCCTTCTCGCCGCGTACGTCCTCCAGCAGCGCGGTGATCGCGGCCATGATGACCTCGGTGGCCTCGCGCAGCACGTCGGGGGTGGGCTCCAGACCGTAGAACCGGGAGAGGTCGACGGGCGGTCCGGCCTGCACGATCAGGGTCTTGCGCGGGAACAGCCGGAGCTTGTCCTCCTTGGCGTACGGCGGCATCGCCAGGTTGGCGCCCCACTGGGCGACCGGGACGACCGGGGCCTTGGTGAGCAGCGCGACGCGGGCGGCGCCGGTCTTGCCTGCCATGGGCCACATCTCGGGGTCGCGGGTCAGCGTGCCCTCCGGGTAGAACGCGACGCACTCGCCGCGCTCGATGGCGTCGACGGCGGCGCGGAAGGCGTCGAGCGCGTTGGTGGTCTCGCGGTAGACCGGGATCTGGCCGGTTCCGCGGAGCATTGTGCCGACGAAAGACCCCTTGAAGAGGGCGGCCTTCGCAAGGAACCGGGGGACACGTCCGGTGTTGTACTGGAAGTGCGCGTAGGACAGCGGGTCCAGATAGGAGTTGTGATTCACCGCCGTGATGAATCCGCCCTCGGCCGGAATGTGCTCCATTCCTCGCCAGTCCCGCTTGAACAGAACCACCAACGGCGGTTTCGCGATGACCGCTGCCAGGCGGTACCAGAAGCCGATTCTGCGGCGGGACACTCGGACACCTTCCTCTAGGACCTGGCTGCTGCTGGATGCTGCCTGGATGCTGGGGGTCAAGTGTCGCCCCAGGCCCTTGGTCTGTCGAGGACACGGTACGCCCCGCCCTGGAGCGCGTCCCTCCTGGCCGCCGCGCCGGTGCGGGTGACAATGTTGCGATGCACTGGTCACTGGTCGTCCCGCTGAAGCCCCTCGCGCTGGCCAAGAGCAGACTGGCAGCGGCCGCGGGCGGGGCGTTGCGCCCGCATTTCGCGCTGGCCTTCGCCCAGGACACGGTGGCGGCGGCTCTGTCGTGTCCCGCGGTGCGGGATGTGGCGGTCGTCACGGACGATCCGCTGGCGGCGGCGGAGCTGGCGGCGCTCGGTGCGCGGATCGTGCCGGACAAGCCGGCCGCGGGACTCAACGCGGCGCTGGTTCACGGTGCGGACGCGGTGCGCGCGGAGCGCCCGGGTGCGGCGGTGGCGGCGCTCAACGCGGATCTGCCGGCGCTACGGGCCGAGGAATTGGCGCGGGTCCTCGCCCTGGCCACGCAATTTCCGCGGGCTTTCCTCGCGGACTCCGCGGGAATTGGGACGACATTTCTGTCGGCCGCTCCGGGCGTGAAATTGAGTCCGGCATTCGGCGGGCGTTCCCGAAACCGGCATTTGCGCTCCGGCGCGACGGAAATTGCCGTGGACGGCGTCGACTCGGTCCGGCGCGACGTCGACACCGCCGACGATCTGCGGGCCGCGCTGGCGCTGGGCGTGGGCCCGCGCACGGCGGCGCGGTGTGCGGCGCTTCCCCTGCCCCTGCCGGGCGGGGCCCTTGGCGAGGGGTCCTAGGTCCTGTCCGGCCGATCTTGCCGGGCTCGCGTGCCCTGGCACCGCACCTCGCTGCGTTGTCGTCGGTCACCGACTCCCCCGTAGCCCTTCGGGCACGGGAGGTGCCCCCACCGCGTCGATTTCTCCCCCTGCCTTCGGCGGGGGGACCCCCACCTCCGCCTTGCGATGCACGGCACCAGACCCCGCTCACTGATCCGGCCTGATCGACCGGACAGGACCTAGCTCGCGGAACCGTCTTCGGCGAGCCTGCGGCGTACCGGTACCTGCCGGTGGGCTCACGTGTCCACTATCGATCGCCGGGCGGGCTCGGATCGAGGCGCCCGCGATCGAGGCGCGGGGATTCGGGGGCAGAGCCCCTGGCGGAGCTCCCACGCGGCGGAGCCGTAGATCGACACAGCCGGGAAGGGGCGGAGTGGGGCATTGGCCCCGCCGCAGGCAGGCGACCGGCGGGCCACGCGGGCGCGCCCGTTAGGCTCGGACCATGCAGGCGACCGCGTACACGTACAACTCAGAGACCCGCAGCGGAAGTGTGCTGCTCGACGACGGCACACCGGTGGACTTCGACGCCGCCGCCTTCGACGCCGGCGGTCTGCGCCTGTTGCGGCCGGGACAGCGGGTCCGTATCGAGACCGAGGGCAAGGGCGACGCCCTCCGGATCACCCTGGTGACACTGCAGACGCTCTAGGGCCGCACACACACGCAGCAACGCCGCGGGCCGGGCTCCACAGCGGAGTCCGGCCCGTCGCATGAGTGGCCTTGTGTTGTTGCGCCGCTTACTTCTTGCGGGCGGTGGCCTTCTTGGCGGTGGTCTTGCGCGCCGTGGCCTTCTTGGCGGGCGCCTTCTTGGCGACCGCCTTCTTCGCGGGGGCGGTCTTCTTGGCCGCGGCCTTCTTCGCCGTCGCCGCCGCCGTCGTCTTCGCCGCGGTGACCTTCTTCGCGGGCGCCTTCTTCGCTGCGACCTTCTTCGCCGCGGTGACCTTCTTCGCGGGCGCCTTCTTCGCCGCCGCCTTCTTGGCGACCGCCTTCTTCGCCGCCGCCTTCTTCGCCGCGGCGCCGACCTGGAGGCTGCCCTTCGGTGCCTTCTTGACGGCGACTTCGCCGCCCTTGGGGAGCTTCTTCGAGCCGCTGACCAGGTCCTTGAAGCCCTGGCCCGCGCGGAACCGCGGCACCGAGGTCTTCTTGACCCGCACGCGCTCACCCGTCTGCGGGTTCCGGGCGTAACGGGCCGGGCGGTCGACCTTCTCGAACGAGCCGAAGCCGGTGACCGAAACCCGGTCGCCGCCGACAACCGCGCGGACGATCGCGTCGAGTACCGCGTCGACAGCATCGGCGGCCTGCTGCCGGCCGCCCATCTTGTCGGCAATCGCTTCTACGAGCTGCGCCTTGTTCACGTCTTCCCCTTCGGAGACATTGCCGGAACGAAACTGTTCAAGCGTTTTCGCACGTTAGGCAGATATATACCGCAAATCAAACACGAAACGGGCTAATCACCCTAGTGCCGCAACGAAGTCGACCGTCACGGCCACGCGACGGAGCCGCATATCGGCCCAGCCACGGGGTGGTCAGTCACCTTGGGGGAAACGACCTTCATCGAGGTCCTTCATCAACCGGTCCAGGCGCCTTGCGGCGTCTGCGAGATCGTGCTTCGCCGCGGCCGTCACTGCCAGCAGCTTCCGGGACAGCGCCATCCTTACGCCCTCCGGGACTTGCAGTTCGCGCACCCTTGCGTGCGCTTCCTTCAATCGGGCCGCAACCGCCTCGTAGAGCTCGAGTTGGCTGTCGCGTTCCATGCACCGATTGTGCCATCTGGGGCGAGTTGTCGCCCCACAGGGTCTCAACAAACGCCTGCGCCCTCCACCGGACGGTGGAGGGCGCAGGACGGGAAAAGCGCTGCTCAGACCTCAATTGTGCGGGGCTTGAAGGCCGGCCTGGAGGCCTCGTAGGCCGCGATGTCCGCTTCGTTCTGAAGGGTGAGGCTGATGTCGTCGAGTCCGTTCAACAGCCTCCATCGGGCGTTCTCGTCCAGCTCGAAATCGGCAGTGATGCCTGCCGCGCGGACCTGGCGCTGCTCCAAGTCCACGGTGATTTCGGCCTTCGGGTCGGACTCGGTCAGCTCCCACAGCCGGTCCACCGTCTCCTGCGGCAGGACCACGGTCAGCAGGCCGTTCTTGAGCGAGTTGCCGCGGAAGATGTCGGCGAAGCGGGAGGAGATGACGGCCTTGAAGCCGTAGTTCTGGAGCGCCCAGACGGCGTGCTCACGGGAGGAGCCGGTGCCGAAGTCGGGGCCCGCGACCAGGACCGTGGCACCCTGCCGCTCCGGCTGGTTGAGGACGAAGTCGTCGTTCTTGCGCCAGGCCTCGAAGAGCCCGTCCTCGAAGCCGTCGCGGGTGACCTTCTTCAGCCAGTGGGCCGGGATGATCTGGTCGGTGTCGACGTTGCTGCGGCGCAGGGGAACGGCCCGGCCGGTGTGCGTGGTGAAGGCTTCCATTGTTCATCCTTCGTTGCCTGTGGAGTAGTACGGTGTTGCCCTGCCTTCGGGCAGCGGTCAGGGCTTGGCCGTCATGAGGCCCTCCGGGCCGAGTGAGAAGCCACGCCGTTCTTACGGGGTGGAGGAGTCACGGTTTTCAGACTCCGGCTGAGGCCGGGATGTCGGACAAATCAGCGGGCGAGGCCAAGTGCCCGCGCACCGCAGTGGCGGCCGCGACCTGCGGCGAGACCAGATGGGTCCGGCCGCCCTTGCCCTGCCGGCCCTCGAAGTTGCGGTTGGAGGTGGAGGCGGAGCGCTCACCGGGGGCCAGCTGGTCGGGGTTCATGCCCAGACACATCGAGCAGCCCGCGTGCCGCCATTCGGCGCCGGCCTCCTTGAAGACCTTGTCCAGGCCCTCCTCGACGGCCTGCAGCGCGACCCGCACCGAGCCGGGGACGACCAGCATCCGTACGCCGTCGGCGACTTTGCGGCCTTCCAGGATCGAGGCCGCGGAGCGCAGGTCCTCGATACGGCCGTTGGTGCAGGAGCCTACGAAGACGGTGTCGACCTTGATGTCGCGCAGCGCCTGTCCTGCGGTCAACCCCATGTACTCCAGGGCCTTTTCGGCCGCCAGGCGCTCCGAAGCGTCCTCGTACGAAGCCGGGTCGGGGACGTTCGCGGACAGCGGGGCCCCCTGGCCGGGGTTGGTGCCCCAGGTGACGAACGGGGAGAGTTCGGCGGCGTCGATGAACACCTCGGCGTCGAAGACGGCGTCGTCGTCGGTGCGCAGCGTCTTCCAGTACGCGACCGCCGCGTCCCAGTCCTCGCCCGTGGGGGCGTGGTCGCGGCCCTGCAGATAGTCGAACGTGGTCCGGTCGGGGGCGATCATGCCCGCGCGGGCGCCGGCCTCGATCGACATGTTGCAGATGGTCATGCGGGCCTCCATCGAGAGCTTCTCGATGGCGGAGCCGCGGTACTCCAGGATGTAGCCCTGACCGCCGCCCGTACCGATCTTGGCGATGATCGCCAGGATCAGGTCCTTGGCGGTGACGCCGTCGGGCAGCTCGCCCTCGACGGTGATCGCCATGGTCTTGGGGCGGGCCAGCGGCAGCGTCTGGGTGGCCAGCACGTGCTCGACCTGCGAGGTGCCGATACCGAAAGCCAGCGCGCCGAAAGCGCCGTGGGTGGAGGTGTGGGAGTCACCGCAGACCACGGTGGTGCCGGGCTGGGTCAGGCCCAGCTGCGGACCGACCACGTGGACGACGCCCTGCTCGACGTCGCCCAGCGGGTGCAGCCGGACGCCGAACTCCGCGCAGTTCTTGCGCAGGGTCTCCAACTGTGCGCGGGAGACCGGGTCGGCGATGGGCTTGTCGATGTCGAGGGTCGGGGTGTTGTGGTCCTCGGTCGCGATGGTGAGGTCCAGCCGCCGCACCCGGCGTCCGTTCTGACGGAGACCGTCGAACGCCTGCGGGCTGGTCACCTCGTGCAGGAGGTGGAGATCGATGAAGAGGAGGTCGGGCTCGCCCTCGGCGCGCCGGACGACATGATCGTCCCAGACCTTCTCCGCGAGTGTCCTACCCATCGCTTTCCCTCCGGCCCGGCAGCGTCGCCCGGGCCCAACTAGAGATCAATTGCGCCGCCGTCCACGGTCGGACCAAGGCGGGGTACGCAGGCCCTTGTGCGGCCGTACATCCAGGTTCGCAACTTCTCGGAGAAATTGAACTTGCGTTTCACAGAGTGAGACGCAAGTATCGTTGCATGGACAACTCTAGCGGCGTCGGCGTTCTCGACAAGGCAGCTCTGGTACTGAGCGCCCTGGAGTCCGGTCCGGCCACCCTCGCCGGGCTGGTCGCGGCGACAGGGCTTGCACGACCCACGGCTCATCGCCTGGCCGTGGCACTGGAACACCACCGGATGGTGGCGAGGGACATGCAGGGCCGGTTCATCCTGGGCCCGCGCCTGGCGGAGCTCGCCGCCGCGGCGGGCGAGGACCGGCTGCTGGCCACGGCGGGGCCGGTGCTGACCCATCTGCGCGATGTGACCGGCGAGAGCGCGCAGCTCTACCGCCGGCAGGGAGACATGCGCATCTGCGTGGCCGCCGCCGAGCGGCTGTCCGGACTGCGGGACACGGTGCCCGTGGGCTCGACGCTCACGATGAAGGCCGGATCGTCGGCCCAGATCCTGATGGCCTGGGAGGAGCCCGAGCGGCTGCACCGCGGTCTCCAGGGCGCCCGTTTCACGGCGACGGCCCTCTCGGGCGTACGGCGCCGGGGCTGGGCCCAGTCGATCGGCGAGCGCGAGCCGGGCGTCGCCTCGGTCTCGGCGCCCGTGCGGGGGCCGTCGAACCGGGTCGTGGCGGCGGTCTCGGTATCCGGACCGATCGAGCGCCTGACCCGGCACCCGGGCCGTATGCACGCCCAGGCGGTCATCGACGCGGCGGCCCGCCTCTCGGACGCGTTGCGCCGCGCGAGCTAGCGCCCGGACCCCCGCCTCGAACGCCGACGGGCTCCGACAGGAGCCCGTCCGGCGCTTTGAGGACGGACACACACCGCTCAACCGGTCGGTACCGGCCGCTCACCAGGGCCGTCCGGTGCTTGAGGACGGAAACCCGGGCCCACCGGGCGGTACCGACACGGTCCGCAGCCCGACCGCAGGGCACGGGGTCAGGCGGCCGAAGCCCCACCGGCGCCGTGGCTCAGGCCGCCTTCAGGCGGTCCGCCGCGCGGTCGCCTCGGCGGGCGACCGGGATGACGCCCGTCGCCGCGCCCAGCCCGAACGCCGGCATGTTCACGTAGACGTTCTCGTACGAGCCCGCCGGAACGATGTACGTCTCGTGCCAGAAGCCGACCTTGCCGTTGCCCTCGCGCATCCGCCGGTTGAAGGCCGCCCAGGCCGGTCGGTGCTCCTTGTCCTGCGCGGAGGCGTACGCGAAGAGCTTCTCCTTGGACTCCCAGTACTGAACGGTGTACACGAGCCGCGGCCCGCCCAGCAGCAGCTGATAGCCGCGAAGTCCGCTCTCCTTGTCCTTGGACAGCTCCTTGAGCATGCGCGGCATGGCCCTGAACACCGGCCACCAACTCCGCACCGCCCGGAAGCTGTTGATGCGCATGCCGATGGTGAAGACGACCACCTCCCCCTGCGACTCCGCCGTCATGCGCCCCTGCTGAATCGGCTGCTTGCTCATCGCGGTCCCCCTTGCGAGGATCATTGGATAGTGGAGCTATCTAGTGATTAGATAGTGCCACTCTCCAAGGAAGGGCGCAAGGAAGAATGAGACTGGCAGAGCTCAGCGAACGCAGCGGAGTCCCCACCGCCACGATCAAGTACTACCTGCGTGAGCGACTGCTGCCGCCCGGCCGGCGGATCAGCGCCACCCAGGCCGAGTACGACGAAGAGCATCTGCGGCGGCTCCGGCTGGTCCGCGCGCTGATCCAGGTCGGCGGCATACCGGTGGCCGCCGCCCGCGACGTCCTGGCGGCCGTCGCCGACGACACCCTCGACCACCACATGCGCCTGGGCGCCGCGGTGTGGGCCATCCCGCACGGTCCGGACCCGGACGAGGAGGACCCGGCCACCGAGACCGCCCGCCGCACCGCCGACGCGCTGCTGGAGCGGCTCGGCTGGGACTTCGGCCGCGAGGTGGGCGCAGAGTCGCCCGCGTACCGGATGCTGATCGCCGCGATCGCCACGATGGACCGGCTCGGCTACCCCTGCGATGTGGCGCACCTCTTCCCTTACGCCCGCAGCGCGGCCGAACTGGCCGTCACCGACCTGAACTTGGTGGAGAAGTACGAGCGGGAGGAGGAGCAGGTCGAGGCCGCGGTGGCGTTCACCGTGCTCTACGAACCGGTGCTGCTGAGCCTGCGCCGACTGGCCCAGGCCGAGGAGTCGCACCGCCGATTCGGCTGAGGCATACGCGAGAAGGCCCTCCCCTGTTGGGGAGGGCCTTCTCGTCACGTACCCCCGACCGGATTCGAACCGGCGCTACCGCCTTGAGAGGGCGGCGTGCTAGGCCGCTACACAACGGGGGCAAGAATTTGATCCACTGACTGGATCCGCTGGGCTACCAGGACTCGAACCTAGACTAAATGAACCAGAATCACTCGTGCTGCCAATTACACCATAGCCCATGGTGGTATAGACCAGTACCCCCGACCGGATTCGAACCGGCGCTACCGCCTTGAGAGGGCGGCGTGCTAGGCCGCTACACAACGGGGGCCCTAGCGATCCTGCGTCGAGAGCACCGGGAGCGACCCTGGTGATCTCGCGGGAAGGATCTGTACCCCCGACCGGATTCGAACCGGCGCTACTGCCTTGAGAGGGCAGCGTGCTAGGCCGCTACACAACGGGGGCTTTGCAGATGAGCTCTGCGAGCTGGCCTACCTGGACTCGAACCAAGACTAACTGAACCAGAATCAGTCGTGCTGCCAATTACACCATAGGCCACCAAAACTCAACCCCCCTGCGGGGGTTTCGTTCGGTTTGTACGCTTCCGGGTTTCGGGCTTTCGACCCGCTCCCCTCGGCGCAGGAAGAACATTACCTGAAGGTGGACGGCGCTCCAAAACGGGTATCCGCCTGCAGCAGGCCGGGGAGCTCCTCCAGCCCCGTGATCCGGATCAGCTCCGGCCTGCCGCCCTGCCCTCCGCGGTCCAGCCAGATGCCGGTCAGCCCCGCCGCGCCCGCACCGCTCGCGTCGATGTCCGGGTGGTCTCCGACGTACGCGACCTCGTGCGGCGGCAGCCCGAGCGTGTCGCACGCGGCGTGGAAGGCGGCCGCCTCGGGCTTGGAGACACCGAGCTCCACGGCGCACAGGACGGCCTCGAAGCGGTCCCGGACGCCGAGGATGCGCAGCTTGCGGTCCTGGTTGTGGATCGAGGAATTCGACAGGACGGCATGCCGGTACTCGCCTTCGAGCCGTTCGAGGACCGGCAGGAAGTCCGGAAACAGCGACCAGGCGGCCTCGTAGTGCGTGACATGCCGGCCGAACCATTCGTCCGCCTCGGCGTCGCTCAGCGTCCGGGCGAGGAAACTGCGGACCCGGTCGCGCCGCTGCCCCTGGAAGTCCGTGTCCCCGGCGGCGAAGCGCATCCAATGGTGTTCGGTGAGCTCCCGCCAGCGCCGGAGCGCCTCCTCCGGGGACGCGTACAGCTGCGGTAGCCCCTCGTCGGCGAGCATGTGCCGCAGGCCTTCGCGGTCGGCGCTGGTGTAGTCGAAGATCGTGTCGTCGATGTCCCAGAGGACCGCCCGGATCGCCATGATCCCAGGCTAGCGCCGGCTCCCCCCGTGTCCGGGGGTTACGCGGATCCCACCGGTGCCATCGCCTCCCAGGACGCGGCCAGGGTCTCCGGCAACGCCGGAGGGGCGGCAGCCGCACCGGCTGCCGCCCCTCCGGGCGTACGGGAACTGCTTACGCGGTGAGCTTCGCCAGCGCCGCGTCGATCCGCGCCAGGGTCTTCTCCCGGCCCAGGATCTCCAGCGACTCGAAGAGCGGCAGCCCCACCGTGCGGCCCGTGACCGCGACGCGGACCGGGGCCTGGGCCTTGCCGAGCTTGAGGCCGTGCTCCTCACCGGCGGCCAGGACCGCGTTCTTCAGCGACTCGGGGCTGGACCAGTCCGCGGCGTCGAGCTTCTCGCGGGCCGTGCGCAGCAGCGCGTCGGAGCCCTCCTTCATCGCCTTCTGCCAGGACGCCTCGTCCTCGACCGGCCGGGGCAGGAAGAGGAAGTCGATGTTGGCGGTGATGTCGGAGAGGACCGTGAGGCGCGTCTGGGCGTACGGGGCGATCGCCTCCCACGCGGCGCGGTCGAAGTCCTCGGGCGCCCAGGGGGCGTGCGGGGCCTGCAGCCAGGGCTCACAGGCCTCGGTGAAGGCCTTCACGTCCAGCCGGCGGATGTGGTCCGCGTTGATCGCCTCGGCCTTCTTCAGGTCGAAGCGCGCCGGGTTGGCGTTGACGTCCGCGACGTCGAACTTCTCGATCATCTCGGTGATCGAGAAGACGTCCTGGTCGGCCGAGAACGACCAGCCCAGCAGGGAGAGGTAGTTGAGCAGGCCCTCGGGCAGGAAGCCGCGCTCGCGGTAGAGGTTGAGCGAGGCCTGCGGGTCGCGCTTGGAGAGCTTCTTGTTGCCCTCGCCCATGACGTACGGGAGGTGGCCGAAGGCCGGGATCTGCTTGGCGACGCCGAGCTCGATCAGCGCCTTGTAGAGGGCGATCTGGCGCGGGGTCGAGGAGAGCAGGTCCTCGCCGCGCAGCACGTGCGTGATCTCCATCAGCGCGTCGTCGACGGGGTTGACGAGCGTGTAGAGCGGGGCGCCGCTGGCGCGGACGATGCCGTAGTCCGGGACGTTGTCCGGAGTGAAGGTCAGCTCGCCGCGGACGAGGTCGGTGAAGGTGATCGGCTCGTCGGGCATCCGGAAGCGGATGATGGCCTCGCGGCCCTCGCGCTCGTACGCGGCCTTCTGCTCGTCGGTCAGGTCGCGGCACTTGCCGTCGTACCCGGAGGGCCGGCCGGCGGCCCGGGCGGCCTCGCGGCGCTCGTCCAGCTCGGTGACGGTGCAGTAGCAGGGGTAGGCGTATCCGCCGGCGAGCAGCTTCTCCGCGACGTCCTTGTAGATGTCCATGCGCTGCGACTGGCGGTACGGCGCGTGCGGGCCACCGATCTCGGGGCCCTCGTCCCAGTCGAGGCCGAGCCAGCGCAGCGAGTCGAGGAGCTGCTCGTACGACTCCTCGGAGTCGCGGGCCGCGTCGGTGTCCTCGATGCGGAAGACCATGGTGCCCTGGTTGTGCCGGGCGAACGCCCAGTTGAAGAGGGCGGTGCGGACCAGGCCCACATGGGGGTTGCCGGTCGGCGAGGGACAGAAACGTACGCGGACGTTCGTCGCGTTAGCCACGCTTGATCACCTTGTTGGTGAGAGTGCCGATGCCTTCGATGGTGACGGCGACCTCGTCGCCGACGTTGAGGGGGCCGACCCCGGCGGGGGTGCCGGTGAGGATGACGTCTCCGGGGAGCAGTGTCATCGCCTCGGTGATGTGGACGACCAGGTCCTCGATGGAGCGGATCATGTCGCTCGTACGCCCCAGCTGGCGCTGTTCGCCGTTGACCGTGCACTGGATCGTGAGGTCGTGGGCGGCTGCCAGCTCGATGCCCGTCTCCACCCAGGGGCCGAGCGGGCACGAGGTGTCGAAGCCCTTGGCGCGGGCCCACTGCTTCTCGCGCTTCTGGGCGTCGCGCGCAGTGACGTCGTTGGCGCAGGTGTAGCCGAAGATGACGTCCTTGACGCGCTCGCGCGGGACCTCGCGGCACATGCGGCCGATGACGACGGCGAGCTCGGCCTCGTGGTGCAGCTCGTTCGAGAAGGACGGGTACTCGATGGCGTCTCCGGAGCCGATCACCGAGGTGGTGGGCTTGAAGAAGGCGACGGGTACGTCCGGGACCTCGTTGCCGAGCTCTGCCGCGTGCTCCGCGTAGTTGCGGCCGATGGCCACGACCTTGTTGGGGAGCACCGGCGGCAGCAGCCGGACCTTGCTCAGCGGGACCTTCGTACCGGAGAGCTCGAAGTCGGCGTAGGGAATGCCCTTGATGATGTCGAGGACGAGACCGCCGGGGTCACCGGTCCCGTCGTCCTCGACCGCGCCGAAGGCGACATTGCCGTCGATGGAGAATCTGGCGATGCGCACGGGTGCCTCGCGCCCCTCTGCTTCCGCTGGCTGGAGTCTGACGCTCCAGGCTAACGCGGCGCAGGCACCCGACCTGCCGTATTACTCCCCACCGGGGCTGCGCCTCGGGGGCTACTGGGCCACCGGGGCGTCCATGAGCGTGGTGCGGCGGGGGTTGGCCGTCTGGGTGGGGAGTTCGACCGCGTGCTCCGGCTGGGTCTCCGGCTGCAGTTCGTCGGCGTCCTGGAGGTGCGCCAGCGTGGTGCGCCGGGGGTTGGCTATGTTGCGGAACATCATGGTCTTCATCGGTTGATCGGGTCCTTGTCAGAGCAGCGGTCTGTGTAAAGCGAAAGGCTAGACACCTCATTCCCTGCGAAAGCACGGGCAAGGCAACGATCTCCATGTGAGTTTGCTCACGGCACGGCGGGCAATTCCGTCATTCTGGACAGTGAAATGCCCTTACAGAAACGGACATTGCATAGCTGAATCAGCCATTCCGCTCCTGATCATGTCGACTGGGACACCCCCCACCCGTAAGCGACTCGTTCGTAAAAGTCCCATTCTTCCCTGATCACTTTCTACGCTTCGTTACGCACCACTTACAAGGTGTCACTCTGGTCACAGCCCGGTACACGGCCCTTGTTGGAGATCCGGCACTGTGCTGGAATTCCACGCACCGCCGCGGGTTTCAGACCGGCGCGCAGGGGCGCAACGCAGCGCCGAGTGGCGGCGGGAAGGGGGAGCAAGCGCCGGTCACTCCAGACCCACCCGATGGGGCACGTTCATCGCCCCATTACGCCGACACCGTCCCGCCGTCTACGCGGAGGGACGCCTGGTCCAGAGGTTGCGACGCTAGTGCAGGGACGTTTCAAGAGGGATGGCAGCGCTGCGGCTGAGCAGGAGCCGCACGGCGGGACCGACCGCGGCTCCTCGCCCCAGCACGCCCAGAACCAGGACCGGCCCGCGGCCGGTGACGGCGGTGACCGTGGTGCGCGCTCCGGCGCGGCGCCGGGTGGCGAAGCCGCCGTCCCACTGAAGCCCAAGGGCTCCCCCGACACGGGCTCACGCATAGCCCTGCGCAACTGGCGCATCAGCACGCGCCTGGTCTCCCTGCTCACGCTCCCCGTGGTCGCCGCGACCACGCTGGGCGGACTCCGTATCAACGAGTCGATGAGCGACATGGAGCAGCTGGAGCACATGCAGCTGCTCACCAAGATGACCAGGGAGGCGACCGCCCTCGCCGAGGCGCTCCAGAACGAGCGCGACCACGCGGCCGGTCCGCTCACGCACGGCGGCCAGCCCACGGACTTCAAGGTCGCCCAGCCCCGGAAGGTGACCGACCAGCGCAAGGCGTCGTTCCTCGACGCGACCGCCGACATCGGTGACACCACCGGCGACGACGCCCTGGAGAGCATCCGCTCCAACGTCGCCCAGATCGCCACGCAGGTCCACCAGATCTCCAGCATCCGGCAGAGTGCCTACAAGAAGGGCATCTCCAACTCGCAGACGATCAGCCAGTACTCCCGGCTGATCGACTCGCTGCTGAGCCTGTCCCAGGACATGGCCCAGGCGACCAGCAACCCGGACATGATCAAGCGGACCCGCGCACTGGCCGCGTTCTCGTCCGCCAAGGAGTACGCCTCCATCCAGCGCGCGGTCATCGCCGCCGCGCTCCCGGAGTCCAGCAGCTCCGTCGGCAGTCTCAGCGACAACGACCGCCTCACCGGTCAGGACGCCAAGAACAACGAGGACGCGGCGCTGAAGTCGTTCTCCCAGATCTACTCCTCTCTCGGCGGCAACGCCGAGGAGCTGACCGACACGCTGGAGAACGGCAACTCCGAGATCCAGAAGGCCAACACCTACGCGGACCGCGTGCTGCGCAGCGCCGACGGCATCTCCAAGGAAGCCGAGCGCCGCAGCTACCTGGACTGGACCGACCAGGCCGACACCAAGATCCAGGCGATGAACACCATCGAGGAGACCCTCCTCGGTCAGATGGAGAGCCGGGCCCGCGAGCTCAAGCAGGAGTCCCAGCGGGACGCCATCATCAACGGTGCGCTGATCCTGATAGTCCTCGGCGTCTCGCTCGTCGGCGCCTTCGTCGTGGCCCGGTCCATGATCCGCTCGCTGCGCCGGCTCCAGGACACCGCCACCAGGGTCGCCCAGGACCGGCTGCCCGAGCTGGTCAAGCAGCTCTCCGAGGCCGACCCGCAGGACGTCGACACCACCGTCGAGTCCGTCGGTGTGCACTCCCGGGACGAGATCGGCCAGGTGGCCACGGCCTTCGACGACGTGCACCGCGAGGCGGTCCGCCTCGCCGCCGAGCAGGCCCTGCTGCGGGGCAACGTCAACGCGATGTTCACCAACCTCTCGCGCCGCTCGCAGGGTCTCATCCAGCGTCAGCTGTCGCTCATCTCCGAGCTGGAGTCCCGCGAGGCCGACCCGGACCAGCTGTCCTCCCTCTTCAAGCTGGACCACCTCGCGACCCGCATGCGCCGTAACGGCGAGAACCTCCTCGTCCTCGCGGGCGAGGAGCCGGGCCGCCGCTGGACCCGGCCCGTCCCGCTCGTCGACGTGCTCCGTGCCGCCGCGTCCGAGGTGGAGCAGTACGAGCGCATCGAACTGGCCGCCGTCCCGGCGACCGAGGTCGCGGGCCGCGTCGTCAACGACCTCGTGCACCTCCTCGCCGAGCTGCTGGAGAACGCGACGTCGTTCTCCTCGCCGCAGACCAAGGTCCGGGTGACCGGTCACGCGCTGCCGGACGGCCGCGTCCTCGTCGAGATCCACGACACCGGCATCGGCCTCTCCCCCGAGGACCTGGCCGCGATCAACGAGCGGCTCGCGTCGCCGCCCACCGTGGACGTCTCGGTGTCGCGTCGCATGGGTCTGTTCGTGGTCGGCCGTCTGTCCCTGCGGCACGGCATCCGGATCCAGCTCCGTCCGTCCGACTCCGGTGGTACGACCGCGCTCGTCATGCTGCCCGTCGACGTCGCCCACGGCGGCAAGAAGGCCCCGGCCAAGCCCGGTGCCGGCGCGCAGAGCGGTGCCCCGCAGGGGCCCGGCGGCGGCCGCGGTCTGCCCGGTGGCCCGGGCTCTGCCGGTGGGCAGGGTGGTCCCGGTGGCGGTCGTCCCGGTCTCGGTGGCGGACCGTCGGGCGGTCCCGGCGGTGCGTCCGCGGGCCGGCTCGGTGCGGGTGCGCCGCGCGGCCAGGTCGGTGCCGGATCGGCCTCGCGTGCCGCGCTGCCGCCGCGTGACGGTTCCTCCTTCCAGGGCGGCTCCCAGCAGGGCGGCGCCCCGCAGCAGGACCCCTCGCGTCAGGGCGGCGCTCCCGTCGGCGCGTTCGGCGCCGACAGCGGCCGGGGCCGGCCGGGCGCCCAGGACCGTGACGACTCCCGCCAGAGCGGCAACCGCGCCCGCAACAGCGGCCGGCACGGTGCCCCCGCCGGTGACGACCGCGGTCGCCAGCTGCCTCCGACCGGCGCCCCGCGCGCCGAGCTGCCCGGCGGCGGCCCGCAGGGCCAGCGCCCGCAGCGCCCGGAGACCACCAGCTGGGGCAGCGAGCAGCCGGCCGCACCGCAGCGCCCCTCGCCGGACGCCCCGCGCGGCCACGAAGAGCCCGAGGCCACAGGTCAGTACGCCCGCCAGGGCTACTCCGCGCCGCGCCAGGGCGGCCAGGACCCGGCAGCCACCGAGCAGTTCCAGCGCCCGGACTTCAACGCACCGCGTCCCGCTGCCGGTCAGGGCCAGCAGGGCTACGGTCAGGGCGCCCCGGCTCCGCGCGGCCGTGACGCTGCGGGTTTCGGCGCGCCGCGTCCCCCGGCCGGGAGCCTGCCCGCGCAGCCTCAGCCCGAGGCCCTGCCTCCGGCGACCGGCCCCGGTGACGGCCGTACGCCGCTGTACGACACGCTGGAGACCAACTGGTTCCACGGCACGCAGGGCGGCGGCCGGCCCGGCTACGACGGTCAGGCCAACGGCGCGTCCCAGCCGCCCCAGGCCGCACCGCGGCAGCCCGCCGACCGTCCGGCACCGCCGGTGCCGCCGCGGCGTCCCGCCGCAGGGCCGGCTGCCGGACAGGCGGGCCACACGGGCCAGCACAACGCGAGTGCCGCCGCCTGGCGGACCTCGCCCAACGATGAGCTGGTGCGCCAGGCCGAGCGGGTCCGCAAGCCCGCGGCCGGCGGGATCACCACCTCGGGTCTGCCCAAGCGGGTGCCGCGCGCCAATCTGGTGCCGGGTACCGCTCAGGAGCAGACCCACCAGTCCGGTCCCCAGGTCTCCCGTGCCCCGGACGATGTGCGGGGTCGGCTGACCAACCTCCGCCGGGGTATCCAGCAGGGCCGACAGGCGGGCAGCACCGGTAACACCGGCAGCTTCAACCTCGGCCCCACACACCAGCAGGAGCGTTAGTTGAGACCGATGAGCCAGGCGGCCCAGAACCTGAATTGGTTGATCACCAACTTCGTGGACAACACCCCCGGGGTGTCCCACACCGTGGTGGTCTCCGCCGACGGCCTCCTGCTGGCGATGTCCGAGGGATTTCCGCGCGACCGAGCCGACCAGCTGGCCGCGGTCGCGTCCGGACTGACCTCGCTGACCGCGGGCGCCTCCCGCATCTTCGAGGGCGGCCCGGTCAACCAGACCGTTGTGGAGATGGAGCGCGGCTTCCTCTTCATCATGTCCGTATCCGACGGCTCCTCGCTGGCCGTGCTCGCCCACCCCGACGCCGACATCGGTCTCGTGGGGTACGAGATGGCCCTCCTGGTCGACCGCGCCGGCACGGTCCTCACGCCGGACCTGCGCGCCGAACTGCAGGGGAGCCTGTTGCACTAGAAGCTTCGGAAGACCGCTGCAAGGGGGGTGCGCGCTCCCAGGTGCACCCCCTGGTACCCCTCACAACCGCCCGACCCACCGTCAGGCCGCCCCAACCGGCCCCCCACCGGCCCAGTCAGACGGCACAGCCGACCACTTGCTGTCACGCCCGGAGGATTCATGACCCCGCCCCCCGCCTCTCACGATCCGTACGGTGTCCCCATGGACACCGACTACGGACTTGAAGGCGACCAGCCGCTGGTGCGTCCGTACGCAATGACCGGCGGCCGGACCCGGCCCCGCTACCAACTTGCCATCGAGGCGCTGGTCAGCACCACGGCAGACCCGGCTCACCTCGCGACGCTCCTGCCCGAGCACCAGCGGATCTGCCACCTCTGCCGGGAGGTCAAGTCGGTGGCCGAGGTCTCGGCGCTGCTGTCGATGCCGCTCGGTGTGGCGCGGATCCTCGTGGCGGACCTGGCCGAGGCGGGCATGGTGGCGATCCACCAGCCGGGCAACGGAGAGGCCGGCGGCACGCCGGACGTGACACTGCTCGAAAGGGTGCTCAGTGGACTTCGCAAGATCTAGCGGCGGAACGGCCCGGTCGACCACCTCCGCGAAGATCGTGGTGGCGGGCGGCTTCGGCGTGGGCAAGACCACGTTCGTCGGTGCCGTCTCGGAGATCAACCCGCTGCGTACGGAGGCCGTCATGACGTCCGCGTCCGCGGGCATCGACGACCTGACCCACACCGGAGGCAAGACCACCACGACGGTGGCCATGGACTTCGGCCGTATCACCCTCGACCAGGACCTCATCCTGTACCTGTTCGGCACCCCCGGACAGGACCGGTTCTGGTTCATGTGGGACGACCTCGTACGCGGCGCCATCGGCGCGGTGGTCCTCGTCGACACCCGCCGCCTCGCCGACTGCTTCCCCGCGGTCGACTACTTCGAGAACAGCGGCCTGCCGTTCGTCGTGGCCCTCAACGGCTTCGAGGGACATCAGCCCTACACGCCCGACGAGGTGCGTGAGGCGCTGCAGATCGGCCCCGGCACCCCGATCATCACCACCGACGCCCGCCACCGCGCCGATGCCAAGAGTGCGCTGATCACGCTGGTCGAGCACGCACTCATGGCACGACTCAAGTAGTCGCGTGTATACGGCAGTTGTCGTAGAGAAATCGTGGGCGGGCTGTGTCTTTTGACATGGCCCGCCTCCGTGTTCATAACGTTTCGACAGAGAATTCTCCGGGCTCGGACACCCGACGCATCCGACTGGTACCGCTGTGCTCACATAGGACCCGCTATTTGCCGGGCCTCGCTCTTTATGCCCGTTTTATCTGCGACCTGGAGCACTCGGAATGGCTTGTTCACGCTGTTTGGAACAGGACCGGTCGGCGTGCTGAAATCAACGAACTCGTGAGTAGTACGGCCCTGAACAATAATCGGCACAACGTAGGTGCCGACGCCGAGAGGTTGTTGGTCGAGTGAGGCGAAGCATGACAAGCTCCGCAGAGCAGCAGGCGCGGGGCAACTTCACCCCGCCCCCGCGTGCAGCGGCGTCGCCTGCGGATGTGCAGCCCGTGGCGCCCCCCACCGGTGGCAGTTCCAGCAGGCTGTCCCCGCGCAACTGGCGGGTGCCCACCCGGCTGAACGCGATCCTCCTCATCCCCGCGCTGGTCGGCCTGGTCATGGGCGGCTTCCAGGTGAAGGGGTCGATCGACACCTGGAACGAGGCGCAGGACGCCGAGAAGACCGCGCTGATCGTGCGCGCCGCCTCGGAGTACGGCCAGGCCCTGCTCAACGAGCGTGACCTCACCGCCCAGTCCCTGCTCGAGGGCAAGCGCGACGCCGCGGTGGTCAAGCAGACCCGGGCCGCCACCGACGCCGCCAAGGAGAAGTTCGACGAGGCCGTCGCGGACATGCCGGAGAAGCAGGGCCTGGAGCGCCGTCTCACGCTCTTCCGCAAGGCGGAGCCCAAGCTTCAGCTGATCCGGCAGACCGCGTACAGCGCGGCCGTGGAGACCGCGGAGAAGTCCGACACGAAGGGTGGCCCGGTCGCCACCGAAGAGGGCTATGTGCTGGTCCAGCACTACCTCATGGAGTTCTCCAACGAGCTCGGCCTCGGCACCGGGAACATCACGAGCTTCGGCCGCATGGTCTACGCGATCCAGCTGGCCAAGGCCGCCGAGTCGCTGCAGCGTTCCATCGGTACGCACCTGCTGGTCCGCCCCAGCGAGAAGCAGGCGGTCAGGAACGGGCAGACGGTCGCCTTCTCCTCGTACGCCTACCTGGAGGGCATCGCCCTCGGTGAGTACGTCTCCGGCGGTACGGCGGAGGACACCGAGAAGCTGCGGTCGGTCATGGGCGCGAAGTCGCAGGAGGGCGCCAAGAAGCTCGCCGCCGCCGCTGCGCAGGCCTCGGCCGCCGGCGTGAAGTTCACGCCCCCGCCGACGAAGAACGATTCCGTGTACGACGGCATGGTCGCCGCCATCAGCTCCGGTGACGACCCCGACGAGCTCGCCGAAAAGGGTGTGACGCCGACGGTCTGGATGGCCGCCGCCACCGCCAAGTTCGACGGCTACACCGAGATCGAGAACGACCTCGTCGACAAGTCCGTGGCCGAGGCGTCGCGGATCGCCGACGAGGCCAAGACCGACGCCATCGTCAACGGTCTGATCGTCATCATCTCGCTGCTCACCGCGTTCATCCTGGCCGGTCTGGTGGCCCGCCAGATGAGCCGCTCGATGCGCACGCTGCGCACCGCCGCCTTCGGCATCGCCGAGCAGCGTCTGCCGATGCTGGTCGACCAGCTGTCCCGCACCGAGCCGGGCCGGGTCGACACCCGGGTGCAGCCGATCCCGATCGACACCCAGGACGAGATCGGCGAAGTCGCCCGCGCCTTCGACCAGGTCCACCGTGAGGCCGTCCGGCTCGCCGCCGAGCAGGCCATGCTGCGGGGCAACGTCAACGCGATCTTCACCAACCTGTCGCGCCGCAACCAGTCGCTGATCGAGGGCCAGCTGACCCTGATCACCGACCTGGAGAACAACGAGGCCGACCCGGACCAGCTGGAGAACCTCTTCAGGCTGGACCACCTGGCGACCCGTATGCGCCGTAACGGCGAGAACCTCCTCGTTCTCGCCGGCGAGGAGCCCGGCCGCCGCTGGAACCAGCCGGTGCCGCTGGTGGACGTGCTGCGCGCCGCCTCCTCCGAGGTGGAGTCGTACGAGCGCATCGAGCTCACGGGCGTCCCGGAGAGCGAGATCCACGGCCAGGCCGTGACCGACCTCGTTCACCTCCTCGCCGAGCTGCTGGAGAACGCCACCACGTTCTCCTCGCCGCAGACGAAGGTCCGCGTCACCGCAACCCGGCTGCCCGACGGTCGAGTCATGGTCGAGATCCACGACAAGGGCATCGGCCTGACCGCCGAGGACTTCGCCGACATCAACCACAAGCTGGCCAACCCGCCGACGGTGGACGCCGCGGTCTCGCAGCGCATGGGCCTCTTCGTGGTCGGCCGCCTCGCCGACCGGCACGGCATCCGCGTCCAGCTGCGCCCCTCGGGCGAGCAGGCCGGTACGACCTCGCTGGTCATGCTCCCCGACGCAATCACGCACGGAGGCGGTGGCGAACCGCTCCCCGAGGACGACTTCACCGTGTCGCAGATGATCCCGCAGCAGCAGCAGGCCTTCGAGGCCACCACCATGCGCACCGCGGCAGAGCTGGGCTTCGACGACTCCCGCTACGAGGACCAGTCGTCCGACGGCCGCCAGCTGGACCCGGTCAACCGCTCCCTGATGCGCGAGGGGCGCCGTGCGGCGCTCGAGGCGCAGGCGCACGGCGGCGACCGCCCGCTGTTCGGCGACGAGGCGCAGGAGTCGTACGGCGAGCAGGATCAGTACGGCAATGGGCAGTACGGCGAAAGCCAGTACGGCGACGCGCAGTACGACCAGGGCTTCGCGGCGCAGGAGGCGCAGCCCGCGTACGAGCAGAACGGCTACGGCTACGACGGCGGCGACGGCTACGACCGCACTGGTGAGTACCCGGTTTCCGGCGGTTACCCCGAGCACTCCGAGCAGGCGTATGCGGAGGCCTCGTACGACGCGCCCCAGGAGCACCAGGCGCAGTACGACGGCCAGTTCGGCCACGGCTCCGACCAGGGGGAGTGGGCCGATCAGGGCGGCTACCGCGGTGGCTACGAGCAGTCGTACCGGTCGGATACGGAATCTGCGCCCGACGCTCCCGCGAGCGCTCCCGAGCGCGTAGGCTTCGACCGTCCGGGTCCTGCCCCGAGCAACAGCCACCAGCTGACCGACTCCGGTCTGCCCCGCCGTGGCGGCAGCCAGCAGACGCAAGGCCAGTGGCCGTCGAACGGCGCCGACAACGGACAGGCAGGACAGGCGGCTTCGGCCGGTCAGGCCCCGCAGGCCCCTCGGAACGGGCGGGCCGAGGCGGACGGCTCCGACGACTGGCGCTCGACGAACGACGAGCGCTGGCAGCGGGCCGAGAAGCTCCGCGAGCCCAAGGCCGGCGGAGTCACCCCGTCCGGTCTCCCCCGGCGGGTCCCCAAGGCCAATCTGGTCGAGGGCACGGCGGAGCAGACCCCGCAGGGCGGCCCCCAGGTCTCCCGCGCCCCTGAAGACGTCCGTGGCAGGTTGAGCAACCTGCGGCGTGGCGTCCAGAAGGGACGCACCGCGGGAACGGACACGAACGGAATGGGCTTCGGCCCGGGTAGTACCTACAACCAGGAGCGTTAGTGTGAGCCCGATGAGCCAGGCGGCGCAGAATCTGAACTGGTTGATCACCAACTTCGTGGACAACACCCCCGGGGTGTCCCACACCGTGGTGGTCTCCGCCGACGGACTCCTGCTGGCGATGTCCGAGGGGTTCCCGCGCGACCGAGCCGACCAGCTGGCGGCCGTCGCGTCCGGACTGACCTCGCTGACGGCGGGGGCGTCGCGCATCTTCGAAGGCGGCGCCGTCAACCAGACCGTTGTGGAGATGGAGCGCGGCTTCCTCTTCATCATGTCCATCTCGGACGGCTCCTCGCTGGCCGTGCTCGCCCACCCCGACGCCGACATCGGTCTCGTGGGGTACGAGATGGCCCTCCTGGTCGACCGTGCCGGCAGTGTCCTCACCCCGGACCTGCGTGCCGAACTCCAGGGAAGTCTTCTCAACTAGCAAACATGCAGTGCGTTTCACGCCACCGCACCATAGGGTGCGGTGGCGCGGCTCCACAGGGACATGGACCGGCGTACGGCACTCGGAGGAGGAAGAAACGTGGCAACACCCCCAGGCGGCCCATATGACGGTGCTCAGCAGTCTCCGGGTGAGCAGGGTCAGAACCGCTTCAACTTTCCCTCCGCGCCGAGCAGAGGCGGTGGCCAGCAGCCGTACCAGCGGCCGCAGCAGCCGTACGACCCGTCGTACAACCAGCCGCAGGCGCCCCGGATCCAGCCCGTGGCGCCCCGGCGGGCCCCTGAGCCGGCACCCGCTTCGGGCAACCACAACCCGTTGGTGCGTCCGTACGCGATGACCGGCGGCCGGACCCGGCCCCGCTACCAGCTCGCCATCGAGGCGCTGGTCAGCACCACGGCCGATCCCGCGCGGCTGCAAGGGCAGTTGCCCGAGCACCAGCGGATCTGCCGACTGTGCTTCGAGATCAAGTCGGTCGCCGAGATCTCGGCACTTCTCTCCATCCCCCTCGGCGTTGCCCGGATCCTCGTAGCCGACCTGGCGGAGGCCGGACTTGTCGCCATTCACCAGCCCGGCGGCGACGAGTCCGCCGGCGGCCAGCCAGCCGTGACACTGCTCGAAAGGGTGCTCAGTGGACTTCGCAAGCTCTAGCGGCGGTGCAGCCCGCTCAACCACCAGCGCGAAGATCGTGGTGGCGGGCGGCTTCGGCGTGGGCAAGACCACGTTCGTCGGCGCCGTCTCGGAGATCAACCCGCTGCGTACCGAGGCTGTCATGACGTCCGCGTCCGCGGGCATCGACGACCTGACCCACACCGGAGACAAGACCACCACCACGGTGGCCATGGACTTCGGCCGTATCACCCTCGACCAGGACCTCATCCTGTACCTGTTCGGCACCCCCGGACAGGACCGGTTCTGGTTCATGTGGGACGACCTCGTACGCGGCGCCATCGGCGCGGTGGTCCTCGTCGACACCCGCCGCCTCGCCGACTGCTTCCCCGCGGTCGACTACTTCGAGAACAGCGGCCTGCCGTTCGTCGTGGCCCTCAACGGCTTCGAGGGACACCAGCCCTACACGCCCGACGAGGTGCGTGAGGCGCTGCAGATCGGCCCCGACACCCCGATCATCACCACCGACGCCCGCCACCGCGCGGACGCCAAGAGCGCGCTCATCACGCTGGTCGAGCACGCACTCATGGCTCGCCTTCGGTAGGCCGTCGCCGTACCGGTCCCATGCGCGGGATGGCCCCGCACTCCGTGACGGAGTGCGGGGCCTTTCCCCTTGCCCGAGTCCGTCCGGCGCTTGAGGGCGGACACACCGGCGCACTGGACATGGGCGGCACGCACGCCAAAGACCCCGCGGTCCCGGAAAGGGACCGCGGGGTCTTGGCGGTTCGGTAGGGCGTCAGCCCTGCCAGGAGTGCGGCGCGCGGAAGCCGGACTGGCGCTCCAGCCGACGCCAGCCGGCCGTGCTGCGGCCGCGGCCGGCCGGAGCGGACGGCTGCGCGGCGGCGCGGGCCAGCAGCACCGCGGTGATCGCGGCCAGCTCCTCGGGGTCGGCGTGGCCCTTCTCGACACGGAGCAAGGACTCGGCGGAGATGGTCATCTGCAGTGTTCTCCTCGTGGGTTACTGCGGGGGGTTGCCGTGCTTGCGGGACGGCAGATCGGCGTGCTTGGTACGGAGCATCGCGAGGGAGCGGATGAGCACCTCGCGGGTCTCGGCCGGGTCGATGACGTCGTCGACCAGTCCGCGCTCCGCGGCGTAGTAGGGGTGCATGAGCTCGGCCTTGTACTCCTTGACCATGCGGGCGCGCATGGCGTCGGGGTCCTCGGCGTCGGCGATCTGCCGGCGGAAGATGACGTTGGCGGCGCCCTCGGCGCCCATGACCGCGATCTCGTTCGTCGGCCAGGCGTAGGTGAGGTCGGCGCCGATGGACTGGGAGTCCATGACGATGTACGCGCCGCCGTAGGCCTTGCGCAGGATCAGCGAGATCCGGGGCACGGTCGCGTTGCAGTACGCGTACAGCAGCTTCGCTCCGTGGCGGATGATGCCGCCGTGCTCCTGGTCGACGCCGGGCAGGAAGCCCGGCACGTCCAGCAGCGTGACAATCGGGATGTTGAAAGCATCGCACATCTGCACGAAACGGGCGGCCTTCTCGGACGCCTCGATGTCGAGCACACCGGCCAGCGTCTGCGGCTGGTTGGCGATGATGCCGACGACCTGGCCGTCGAGCCGGGCGAGGGCGCAGATGATGTTGCGCGCCCAGCGCTCGTGGATCTCCAGGTAGTCGCGGTCGTCGACGAGCTCCTCGATGACCTGGTGCATGTCGTACGGGCGGTTGCCGTCGGCGGGCACCAGGTCGAGGAGCACGTCGGAGCGGCGGTCGGCCGGGTCCTCGGTCTCGACGTGCGGCGGGTTCTCGCGGTTGTTCTGCGGCAGCATCGAGAGCAGGTACCGCACCTCGGCGATGCAGGTCTCCTCGTCGTCGTACGCGAAGTGCGCCACGCCGCTCGTCTCGGCGTGCACGTCCGCGCCACCGAGCCCGTTCTGGGTGATCTCCTCACCGGTGACCGCCTTGACGACGTCCGGTCCGGTGATGAACATCTGCGAGGTCTCGCGGACCATGAAGACGAAGTCGGTCAGCGCCGGGCTGTAGGCCGCGCCGCCCGCGCAGGGGCCGAGCATCACACTGATCTGCGGGATGACGCCGGAGGCCTTGGTGTTGCGCTGGAAGATGCCGCCGTAGCCGGCGAGGGCGGATACGCCCTCCTGGATCCGGGCGCCGGCGCCGTCGTTCAGGGAGACCAGCGGCGCACCCGCCGCGATGGCCATGTCCATGATCTTGTGGATCTTGGTGGCGTGAGCCTCGCCCAGCGCGCCGCCGAAGATCCGGAAGTCGTGCGCGTAGACGAAGACCGTCCGCCCCTCGACCGTTCCCCAGCCCGTGATCACACCGTCGGTGTACGGCTTCTTCGCCTCCAGGCCGAAGCCGGACGCCCGGTGCCGGCGCAGTTGCTCGACCTCGCGGAACGAACCCTCGTCCAGCAACAGCTCGATCCGCTCACGCGCGGTCAGCTTGCCCTTGGCATGCTGCGCCTCGGTCGCACGGTCACTGGGTCCACGGCGGGCCTCTTCGCGAAGGGCGTGCAGCTCGGCCACGCGTCCTCGTGCATCGGTCGGCTCGCCGGTGGTCTCGTCCAAAACGGTCATGTACCGACCCTACGGACCCGAACAAGAAAATCCTGCCGTTGACTCCGTACAGTCTCGCGACCGTTCTCCTGTCACCCCCGGACAGAACCATTGCGCGGCACAGGCGAAGTACCAGTTCGGCACTGCCCCGGATTGTCGGGGTCCGACAAGGACGTCATCCGCTGGTCAGCCGGCGGCCACCTCGCAGCGGTGGGTGGCGCCTGCCCTGCCCGGGGTGATGCGCAGCCGCGGCGCTCGGCCGGTGGCGAGGACCTCGACGGATGGATCGGCGGGGGCGGTCATGCCGAGGCTGCCCACCGTACCGGGCTGCCGGAGGCTCGCTGCCATGAGTCCGAGGGAACGGACGGCGACTGCCTGACGGGTCCGGCGGTGTTGTCGAGGATCTCCAGCCGGCGAGGGTCGGCCGCGCGGGCGGCGACGGTTCTCGTGGAGGCGCCCGGCGTCAGGACACAGGCGTACGAGGCGTTCACCGGATCGGCCCCATGGTCGAGCCACGGAGTCTGGGGTGGCGGGTCCGCTGCTCTCGCCCCAGACCCACTTCACGACGGACTTCGGCACCCCCACGCACGCTCGTCCCCGCACCCTGTTCGAGTGCGGGGACGAGCACTCCCCCGGTCTCAGGGCGCGCAGTGGAAGCGCGCACTCCCCCAGTCGGCGTGATCGTTGCCGTTCCCGTCGCCGCCGTCACCGACGACGAGCTCGACGTACTTCGCGCCGGTGACGTCCGCGCTCAGGCTCCACGCGGCGTCGGCGGCCTTCAGCACGGGCGACGCGACCTTCTCCGTACCGTCGGCGGTCACGCTGAACCGCACGCTGCCGCGCGACGTCTGGACGTCGTCCACGCCCACCTCCGCCGTGAAGGAGGTGCACCTGCCGCCCAGGTAGTAGCGGACCTTGGCCGGGGCGTGGGTGCCGAGGCCCTTGGCGTACGCCACTCCCCCGATCTTCAGCGGGCTTCCGTCACCGGTGCCCGTCTCGCCGTTGGAGCTGTCCCGCTCGACCGGCCCCCAGCCGTTCTCGGCGGCGGTCCAGTCGAGGTCGCTCGCCCAGGCGTCGGCGGTGGGCGGCGGCGGGAGGGTCCGTACGGAGGTGGCGGCCTCGAGGCTCCGCGCCGAGCCGCCGACCTTGTACGTGGCCTTCGAACCCACCTGGTACGTCTGGTACGGGGCGTCGACGGGCGGGGTGACCTGCCAGGTGGCGGTGGCCTTGGCGCCGGCGGCGACGGAGTCGAAGGACACGGTTCCTTCGGGCTCAGCGGTCCAGCCGGCGGGCAGGGTCAGGGCGAGCGAGACTTCGGTGGCGGCCGTCGCCTCGTCGTTGGTGAAGACGGCCTTGACCTCGTTCCCCACCCCCGGCTCCAGCGTCTCGGCCGCCGCGTCCACGCTCAGCGTGCCGCAGGCGGGCGCCTGGGCGGCCGGGCCGAGGTCGGTCACCGTGAACCCGTCGAGGACGAAGTCCGCCCCCTCCGGAGCGTCTGCGCGCTTGCGCAGCCCGGTCCAGGTGTCGCCGCAGCCCGCGGTGACGGTCTCGGTGAAGTGCCGGGTGGTGCGCTGCTGTCCGATGGGCGTACGACGGGTCTCGACGGAGCCGCCGGCCGCCCGGTCGTAAGCGGCGACCCACTCGTAGGCGCCCGCATGGCTCGACTGGTAGTCGTACTCGACCTTGTAGCTGTGCCCGTTCGTCATCGGCACGGTCCAGGGAGCGGTCCGGTAGACGAGCCCGGTGTTCTCGTCGTGGGCCTTGAGGGACTCCGAGCCGCCGAGCACGTCGTCGATGAGCTTTCCGTTCCAGCCGGCCTGGGTGTACGGGGCGTGCAGCTGGCTCACATGGGTGCGCGGGTCCGTCACTCCGCCCGCGTCGCCCTTGAGGAACGGCCCCCAGCCCTGGTCGACGGCCTCGAAGTCCTCGTACACGAGAGCCCCTGGCTTCGTCGCGGGCGCGTTGGCGACGACCCGTACGTCATCGACCCGTACCGCCGCCGGCGATCCCTTCGCGGCATCGATCCGCAGAGTCACCGCGCCGCCGGCCGGGGCGGTGAAGTTCACCTTGGCGCGCTGGAAACGGGTGGAGTGCAGGTCGGAGGCGGCGACCTCGTTCCTGGCGGTGGAGCGCTCGACGGCGACGGACTTCCCCCCGGCGGAGAGCGCCGTATGCCGCGATTTGCCCGGCTCGACCTCGATCCACGCGGACGCGGTGTACTGCTTGCCCGCCTCCAGGCCGGTGATCCGCTGGGAGAGCGAGGCCGCGGCGGGGCCGCTGAGCCGGGCGGAGTTGCGGCCCTGGTCGTCGGTCGTGCGGGCGACGGTGCCGGTCTTCGACCAGTCGCTCAGCCCGGCGTCGTTGAAGCCGGGGTCGTGGACGGGGGTGCCCTCGCCCCACTGCGGGTCCTGCGGCGCGGGCGCCTGGTCCGGGTAGAGGACGTACGGCTGCCCGGCCTCGGCGCTCAAGGTGATACGGCCGCCGACGGGGCGTACGGTGCCGGTCTTCACGCGTCCGTTGTCGGTGAGTTTGTAGACGGTGTACGACGCGTCGCCCGGCGCGGCCCAACTGCTCGTACCGCCCGCCTTGTTGTAGTGGTACAGCTTCTTCCCGCCGTCCCACGGCAGCAGATAGCGGTCTCCGTCGAGGACCTTGCGCCCGTGGTCGTAGAACGTGCGCCGCCCGTCCTCGACGGTGCCGCGCAGACCGCCCGTGAGTGTGATGTCGTTCCCGTCCCAGCGGGTGATCGTCTGCTGCTGGAGGAACTTGGCGGGGAGGTTCCTCTCCCAGATGTTGGCGTAGAAGGCGTTCCAGTCGGTCTCGCCGGTCCAGCCCTCGAAGTCCTCGAGTGCGGTCTGCCCGAGGACGGGGTGGTTGTTCCAGACGTCCTTCTCACCGTTCCGGATGAACCGGATGATCTGCGAGTTCAGTCCCTTGTTGGTGGCGCCGCCGTAGTCGAGGTCATTGGCCCAGTGCGACCACAGGGACGCCCGCTCGAACTTGTCGGCCCACTCGGTGCCGACGTTCCAGCCCTGCGCCTGCACCGCCTGGACGGTCTTGTCGGCGATCCAGCCGTGCGTGTAGTAGACGTCGATGTAGAGGAAGCCGAGATTGCGGTCGGTCTCGTCGCGCAGCTGCTGGAAGCGCCGGGCGAGATCACCGCTGTTGATGTCCCGCCGCTGGTCGATGTAGTAGCTCTGGTTGAGCCAGTTCCAGCCGGGCTTGGTCTTGTCGACGAGGGTCTCGCTGAAGTTCTTGGCCTCCGGGTACGACTCGGTGGCGTTGACGTGCACGCCGAAGGTCGCGCCCCACTTCTTGCCGCTCGCCAGCAGCTTGTTGAGGTCGGCGAGCCCGCCCGCGCGCCTGTTGTAGTTGCCGCCGTAGTCGGGGTGGGCGGAGTCGTGGCCTTCGGAGCCGTACCCCTTGAGGACGGCGAGCTGCCCGAGACCGTCCGTGGCGAGCGAGATCCGCTTGACGTCGTCGAGGGTGCGCAGGAAGGGGTGGGTGGCCTGGCTCGCGAAGTTGAAGGGGATGTGGGTGACGACGCGGTCGGGGGTGTCCTTGCTGCCGGGCGCGGTGACGCCGATGCTCCGGAAGGCCACGGCGCCGTCCTGCCAGTCGGTCTTCCCGTCGCCGTTGGCATCGGGCGTGACGACGACCTTGGCCCAGGGCAGGTCCTTGCCGCTCTCGGGCTGCGGGGCCCCGGCGCCGCGGTAGGTCCACTGCCCGGACCACACCCCGACCCGGACGCTGCCGTCCTCGGCCTTGCGGGCCTGGTGCCAGAAGCGGGCGTCGTCACCGTTCGTGGCGCCTGAGGGCTTGTCGTAGCTGGAGTTCGACTCGACCGCGGCGGCGAGGACGGCCGTGTTGACGATGGCGTACGAGGCTCCGACGGCGGCGGCTTCGGCGGCCGACGCGTCCGTGACCGTGCCGAAGACGTCGGCGGTCCTGGTCGAGTCGGGGTCGAGCTTCGTGAACGCGGTCGCGGCCCCCGTGTCCGTACTCCCGACCGAGACCAGGTCGTGCCCAGGGATGTCGATGGTCCCGACGCGGAAGTCCTCGGTGTCACGGACGGCCGTCACCTTGAAGGTGGTGGCCCGGCCGGACACGGAGAGCGTCGCGTCGATCTCGACGCCGGGGAGGCCGGGGAAGGTGAGCGTGTATGCGGCGCTCGCGTCCCGCACGACGGGGGTGGCCTTCAGCTGCACCGGCTGCGCGGTGCCGTTGATCGTGACCTCGGTGACCGGACGGGTGCTGCCGAGGAGGCGGGCGCCGGTGGCGCGGTCGGTGTACGACAGCACGCGCGGGAAGTCGTCGGCGACGGCGACGGCGAGCTGGCCGGACGTGAGCACTGCGGGCCCGTCTCCGGAGTCCGGGGCGGCGACGGCGGGCCCGGTCGGCGCTATGAGCGCGGCGGCCGTCGCGGCGGCGACCACGCCCGCGGCCCAAGATCTCTTGGTGAACGACATGGGGACTGGGTAGCCGGGGCGCGACGGCACCGTCAACGAAGTCGTACGCGAGGGGCGCGCCCAGTCCAACAACCGTGTTCGGTAAGTCCAAGTCGGGGACGCAGGCGTCGGCTTGTGAACGTCAGAAACTTTTGAGAGCGCTCTCAGTCACAAGTGTTGACGCCTCCCGAACGCGCCACGAGAGTGGTCGGCACCCCCACCTTTCGAACTCCGCCCCCGGGCCCCCCCCACAACCCCATACCCCCCACACCCCCACACCCCCACAGGAGTGCTCTCGTGCTTTCGCGACGACTCTTCCTCACGTCCGCCGCCGCAGCGACCGCGTCGGCGGCCACAGCACTGACCCTCGGCAGCCGCGCTTCGGCCGCGCCACCCACCTGTGAACTCGCCCTGGAGAACCGGTCGTTGCCGGGTACGGTGCACGCGTACGTCACCGGTCACGAGCAGACCACCGGCCGCTGGGCGCTGCTCCGCGCCGACGGCAGGGTGTACCGACCCGAGTCCCCGTCGGCGCCCCAGACCCCGCTCCCCGTCGACTGCGCGATTCCGCTACGTCCCGCCGGCTCAGGGCCCGTCGTCCTGACGCTCCCCCAGATGTACGGCGCCCGCGTCTACTTCGTACGCGACGACAAGCTGGACTTCTTCCTGAACCCCGGCCCCTCGCTGGTCGAGCCGGCTTTCGCGACGCCCGCCGACCCCAACTACGGCCGTACGTGGTCGTTCTGCGAGTTCACCTTCGATCCGCAGCAGCTCTTCGCCAACATCAGCTACGTCGATCTCGTCACGGCCCTGCCCATCGGCATCACGCTCACCGGTGATGCGACACACACGGTCGCCCCGCTGCCGTCGGGCGCGCTGCAGCGCATCGCCGACGACCTGACCGCACAGGCGGGCAGGGACGGGCAGCCGTGGGACAAACTGGTGATCCGCGGCCCGGGCGGCGACGTACTGCGGGTGATCTCGCCGCAGAACCTGATGGCGCCGTACTTCGACCGACCTGCCGAGATGCCGTTCCGGGACGTCTTCGACAGCTACATCGACCAGGTGTGGCAGAAGTACCGCACCACCGACCTGCACATCGACCTTCAGGGCGGGCTCGGCGTGCGCACCGGGAGGGTGAGCGGCGACGTCCTCACCTTCGACGGGGGCCACACGTTCACCAGGCCCACCTCGAAGGACGTCTTCACCTGCAACCACGGACCCTTCGCCAACAACCCCGGCGACCCGGACGACAAGAAGGGCCTGCTGGCCCGTCTCGCCGCCGGCTTCAACCGCAGCCTCATGCTGACGCACCCGGACCAGCCGAACGGCCTCACCGCGGCCGACTACTACCGCGACCCCGTGACCAACCACTTCTCGCGTGTGGTGCACGCGAACACGCCGATCGGTTACGCCTTCCCGTACGACGACGTCCGCCCGGACGGGCAGCCCGACGTCTCGGGCGCGGCGCACGACGGGAATCCGCGGCGCTTCACGGTGACGGTCGGCTCCTGAGCCGAGTCCTGACCGAGCAAGTGAGGGTGCCCCGCCCCAGCAGGCCGGGGCACCCGTTCTCCTGACGCCTCCCTACGACTCAGCAGCCGCCGCAGTTGTAGTACAGAACGTCCCAGTGGTTGCCCTCGTCCGCATAGATGTTCCCGGACCCGGACTTCCACTGCGGGGCGCCGTCACCCCGCAGGCCGATGTACGTGAAGTTGTTCTTGATGTAGTTCCCGACGCACGTGTACTTGCTGTAGTCGAGCTTGTAGCCGTTCCAGTGCGAGTACGTCCCGCTGGCGTGCCCTGTCTCCGTACCGCCGGTGATGTTGAGCGCGCAGCCGCTTGCGCTCTTGAGGGTCTGGGCGCCCTTCGCGGTGGCGAGGTTGAGCTGCTCGAAGGAGGTACAGGTCGGGTTGTTCCTGTCCGAGCAGCCGCCGGACGAGGACCAGGTGATTCCGGACGATCTGAACATCGACGTCGCGGTGGCGTGGCTGATCTTGGTGACGGCGTGCGCGTCGGTGGCGCCGGTGACGACACCGAATCCGGGGGCGAACAGTGCGCCCAGGACGAGCGCAAGCGCAGTGATGAGCGAGCGGAGCTTCATGTCGGGGGTTCCCTCCTGCTGACCGTGCTGACCGTGCTGACTGATGACGGTGCTGGTGCTGGTGCCCGTACTTCCGATGGGACGGGTGTGCAGGTGGAGCAAGGAGATGGTGCCCGAGGTCTACGCGCGTCCGCCAGAGGGCCGCAGTGTCATTCGGGTGAATCCGGGAAGATCCGAGCCGAAGATGTTGAATGTTTAACGGAATAGGTCTACGGTAGTGCTCGTTGAAGATTCAACGAGTGGCCGGGAAGGTCACTCCACCCGACCGGCCGTAAACACCCCCAAGGAGTAGTCATGGGCCTGTTCAACCGCAAGAACCAGACCGCCGTCGCCGCCGCCCCGGCCAAGGTGGACCCGGCGCTCGCCGCCCTGACCGGCGAATACACCATCGACCCGGCCCACAGCAGCATCGGCTTCACGGTCCGCCACGCCATGGTCACCAACGTCCGCGGCTCCTTCAGCGACCACGAGGGGACGCTGCGTCTCGACGGCTCCGACCCGGGTGCCTCCACCGCCGTCATCGACATCAAGATCGCCAGCATCGACACCGGCATCGCCGACCGCGACGGCCACCTGCGCAGCGGCGACTTCTTCGACGCCGAGACGTTCCCGGTCATGTCCTTCCGCTCCACGCAGGCCGAGCAGCTCGGCGGTGACAAGTACCGCATCACCGGCGACCTCACCATCAAGGACGTCACCCGCCCGCTCTCCATCGACCTGGAGTTCAACGGCACGGCGACCGACGTCTACGGCAACGAGCGCATCGGCTTCGAGGGCAGCGCGGAGATCCTGCGCTCCAACTGGGGCCTGACGTGGAACGCGGCGCTGGAGACCGGCGGTGTGATGGTCAGCGACAAGGTGAAGCTCAACTTCGACATCTCGGCGATCAAGGCTGCCGCCTGATCACCGGGTCCCCTCCGCTCCCCACAAGGGAGCACCACCCTCTGAGCGCGCCCGCCACTCCACCACCCCCACAGGAGCGGCGGGCGCTCGGGCGTTCGTGTCCGCAGGCGTTCGGGCAACTGGCTACAGCGGTATCCGGATGTCCAGAACGGGTCCCGCGGCTCGGGCGGGCGGCGCATCCAGGCTCTCCAGAACGTGGAGCATCGGCGCATTCTCCGCGGCGACCGCAGCGGTCAGGGTGTGGTGCCCGTCCCGGCGCGCCACATCGGCCGCATGCGCGGCGAGTGCGGTGCCCAGCCCCTTGAACTGCCATGCGTCCTCGATCAGTACGGCGAGTTCGCCCACCCCCTGCTGATCGGTACGCATGACGTTGGTCATGGCGATGATGTGATCCGTGCACTGTGCCGTGGTGGTGACCAAGGTGGTGCCGCGCTGCGGATCCGACAGCACGCGCCATCCGGCCGGAGACAGCTCGGGCTTGCCCGCGTGATAGCGCAGGGCCCGGCTCCCCGGCGAGCAACGGCGGTGCAGCGCCTGGATCGGTCCGAGGTCGGCGGGGGTCACCTCCCGGGTCCGGGTGGTGGTGCCATCGGTCAGCGTGATGGGGTACGCGGCGTCTCGAGCGCCGGCGTCGGGCATGCGGTGGCCTCCTCACATGGTGAACGTGGGTCGGTTGTGCCGCGGAGCCCGTCCGGGCGCCCGTCCCCCTGGCACACGAGAAGTCTTTTGCCCGCTGCCGGGTCGACTCAAGAACGGTTCACGCCATATCGATTACGCTTCGGGCCCGTTGCATCACTGAACGGAGCGAAGAGCGTCGGTGAACTCGCACCACACGATCTTTCCGGGGCTCCGTTCACCGACTCCCCACTTGTCCGCGAGCGCCTCGACGAGCAGCAGCCCGCGCCCCGACTCCGCATCGGCGTCCGGCACCGGAGCCGACGCCGACACCCGGACCTCGCCGTCGCCACTGTCGTGCACCTCCACGCGCAGCATCCCGTCGAGGCCCATATGGAGCCTGAACCCACGCCCGGGCGGAACGCCGTGCACGAGTGCGTTCGTCGCCAGCTCGCTCACGCAGAGCAGTACGTCGTCGGTGCGCCCGATGACACCCCAGTCGGCGAGCGCCTGCGCGGCGAACTCCCGGGCAGCGGGGACGGATCGGCGTTCGCGCCGGTAGAAGGCGGCACGGTGGAAGGGGGGTTGGGTTTCGTCGTTCATGCGCCCACTGTCACAGTGCGTCACTATCGTGGATCAGTGCGTCAGGTCGTACAGCTGATTTGTACGGCTCGTGACGGGTCGTCGGCGGCTTGTGACGGGGAAAGGCAGCCTCATGCACCCAGCGAAGCGCAACAAGAAGGTCACCTCCTGGCATGTGATCGGCGCCCAACTCGCGGGCTTCCGCAAGGAGGCCCGCATGACACAGGCCGCGCTGGCAGCCCGGTTCTGTGTGGGCGAGGACACGATCGCGTCGATCGAGCAGGGCCGCAGACCGCTGAAGCTGGATCTGGCGGTCGCGCTGGACGATCTGCTCGGTACGAAGCGGGCATTGCAGATCGCCGTGGAGAAGGTGCCGGAGAGGGAGCGGTTTCCGGCGTTCGCGCAGGACTTCGTGGAGCACGAGCAGGAGGCGGTGACGCTGCTCTCGTACCAGACCCAGGCGGTGCCCGGCCTGCTTCAGACCGAGGAGTACGCGCGTGCGGTCTTCTCCTGCCTCTACCCACCGCTGGATGAAGACCAGTTGGAGGAGTGGGTCCAGGCCCGACTGGACCGTCAGCGGGTCTTCGCGCGGAAGCCCCGCCCAATGGCGAACTTCCTCCTGGAGGAGTCCATCCTGTACCGACCCATTGGGGGCCGAGATGTCCTCCGCGTACAGAATCAGCACCTCCGCCGCTGCGCCGAACTCCCCTTCCTTGGCCTGCAGATCATGCCGACGTGCCAGGAGGTGCACGCCGGCCTCAACGGCCCCCTTGTGCTCCTGGAGACGCCCGATCACGACCATCTGGCATACATCGAGGGACAGCGGGTCAGCTTCCTCGTCGACGACCCAGATGAGGTCAGTGTGTTCCAACAGAAATATGGGATGCTGCGTTCGCAGGCGCTCTCGCCCGCAGAGAGCATCCGCCTACTGGACACCCTGCTAGGAGAGACATGACCCGCGCAGCAGACCTCAACTGGTTCAAGTCCAGCTACAGCGGCGACGAAGGCGGCGACTGCGTCGAGGTGGCCGCCCACCCCACCGCCGTCCACATCCGCGACTCCAAGAACCCGGACGGTCCCGTCCTCACCGTCTCCCCCGCCACCTGGGCGGCCTTCCTCTCCGAGCGCTGAGGCCATCATGTCCGTGCGTCGCGTCGTGCCCGACATCACCTCGCAAGCCATGGACCAGAGCCGGGAGTTCTACGGCGCCCTCGGCTTCGAGGAGGTCATGAACCACGGCTGGGTCATGACCCTCGCCTCTCCCGAGAACCCCACCGCCCAGATCACGTTCTTCACCGGCGACAAGACCGCGCCCGTCGTCCCGGACATGAGCATCGAGGTGGACGACGTCGACGCCGCCTACGCGGCCATGACCGCACGCGGCGCCGAGATCGTGCATCCGCTGCAGGACGAGGAATGGGGCGTACGGCGGTTCTTCGTACGGGATCCGAACGGCCGAGTGGTGAACGTCCTCGGGCACATCTGACGGCGTCCCGTTCTGCAGGCGCCCCAGGCTAAGAGTCGCTCGTGGCCGAGGCGATGAGCTCGTCGAGCTTGTCACGGGCGCTCACCAGATTGCCGATCTGTTCATCGATGCGGTCCCGCTCGGCCGACAGCCGCTCCAGTAGGGCGGGGTGCACCTCACCGGTCTCGATGCACGGCATCAGTCCCAGAATCGTCCTGCTCGACAGCCCTGCGGCGTACAGCTGCTGAATCAGCAGGACGCGTTCGACCGCGCTGTCCGGATAGTGCCTCTGCCCGCTGGGGCTGCGTACCGAGGACAGCAGCTTCTGCTCCTCGTAGTACCGCAGTGCCCGCACGCTCACACCCGCTCTGGTGGCGAGCTCGCCGATGCGCACAGTGCCTCCTGGTGACCCGGACCACACGACTTGCCTCTGACGTCAACGTCAGGTTTTAGCGTAGCCCGCGAACAGCCACCACATCCCCTCCAGAGCGAAGGAACGGACTGTGACCAGCTTGTTTTCCAGCTACCAGCTCGGACACCTCCGGCTGCCGAACCGCGTCGTCATGGCCCCGATGACCCGCGCGCGGGCGACCACGGACGGAATACCCGGCGACACGGCAGCGATCTACTACGCCCAGCGCGCCACCGCCGGGCTGATCGTCAGTGAAGGGGTACAGCCGAGCCTGCAGGGTCAGTCGAACCCCAACACCCCTGGCCTGCACAGTGATGAGCAGGTCGCCGCGTGGCGGCCGGTGACCGCCGCGGTGCATGCCAACGGCGGGAGGATCTTCGCCCAGCTCATGCACGCCGGGCGGGTCGGGCATCCGGAGACCGTCGGCCACCACCCCGTCGCACCGTCCGCGATCGCCCTGAAGGCCGAGCTCTTCACGGGTGCCAAGGGTCTGCTGCCCGCGCCTGTTCCCCGTGCCCTGTCGACCGACGATGTCAAGGGCGAGGTGGAGGTCTTCGCCGAGGCGGCGCGGCGCGCTATCGACGCCGGGTTCGACGGCATCGAGCTGCACGGGGCGAACGGTTACCTGATCCAGCAGTTCCTGTCCTCCAGCGCCAACCACCGCACCGACGCCTACGGCGGTTCCGTCACCGGCCGCATCCGTTTCGCCGTCGAGGTGGCCGAGGCGGTCGCGGACGCCATCGGCGCCGAACGCGTGGGCATCCGGCTCTCCCCCGGCGGTCAGGTCTGGGACATGGTCGAGGACGACGTCCCGCAGTTGTACGGGGCCCTGCTCGACGCGCTCGCTCCGCTCGGTCTCGCGTACGTCCACGTGCTGGCCACCGCGGAGGACGACATACTCATCGCGCTGCGCAAGGCATGGCCGCAGGCGTTCATCGTCAACCCGGGCGGGCAGATCGGCCCGCAGGAGACCGACCGGGCCCTCGGCGAGCACTGGCTCGCCCAGGGCGCGGACCTGGTCAGCTACGGCCGCGCGTACATCGCCAACCCCGACCTGGTCGAGCGGCTCCGCAGCGGAGTACCGCTGCGCGACACCCCCGACCGGGAGACGTGGTACCAGGGCGGCAACGCCGGCTACATCGACTACGCGAGCCACCAGCACTGAACGCGGAGCCGACCTGACGAGCCAGGTCCGCAGCGCCGCCGGCGCTGAGCCGAATCAGCTGAGCCGAATCAGCTGAACCGAATCAGCTGAACCGAATCAAGGGCCCTTACGTCGTGCAGGGCAGAGCCCGCCTGCCCAGGCGGGCCTGCCGTGCACCGGGCGGCCTCAGGCCGCGTGATCACTCGAAGGGCGAGATATGTCGGCCACTCATGTGGTCCTGACCTCGTTCGGCTCCGTGTCGTTCTTCGGATGTGCCGCCGTGATCGCCGTGACGCACTGATACGCCTCACTCGTGGCACGGAGCTCGGAGGCGGCCCGGGTCTACGCCTCCCGCAGCCTCCCTGCCCGCTCCCCCGTCCGTGTCTCGATCTCCTCCGCCACCTCGTGCAGCAGCTCATGGCTCACGCCGCTCAGGGCCCGCGCAACCGCCAGCTCGTCGCCGATGTGGGGAACGTCCGGGTCGGAGCGGTTGCGGTGGGCCGTGCCCTCGCCGACGAACAGTTCCGAGTTCTGACCGCGAAGACGGGCCTCGGCCTGGGTCGTCCGGTCGCTCTCGGTGATGACGATCTCGACGTTCCACTTCTTGGTACGCATCAGAATCCTCCACCCGCATCGAAGCCACCGCCACCGCCGAAGTCGCCGCCGCCGAAGCCGCCGCCGAAGTCGGAGGCGTTGAAGTCCCCGCCGGAGAAGTCGCCGCCGCTGAAGTCGCCGAAGTCACCGCCGCCGTACTCGGCCGCGTACGCCGGGGTCGAGAGGGCGCTGCCGAGCAGGGTGCCCACCAGCAGGCCCGGCAGGATGCCGCCGCCGAAGTAGCCGCCGGCCCAGGGGCCGTAGGCGGGGCCGGCCTCCCAGTAGGGGCGGGGACCGGAGTCGGTTGCGACCTGGCGGGCCAGCGGGTCCTTGCCCTCCGCAAGGCGGGCCGCGTCGGTGGCGCAGACCGGGACTTCGCGGGAGGTGCCGCCGAGCGGGGTCCACGTCTTGTCTGTGGTCGAGGGGCCATGGGCCGGGTCGAAGAAGCAAGGGGCGCGGCGCTCCGGCAGCGGGGTGCCCTCGCGGCGGGCGGCGAGGACCGCGAGCGAGAAGCGGCCCTCCTCCAGGACCTCGGTGACCGGGCGTACGTCGTGCGGATGCTGGGCCGCGGCCATGGCCGACTTGGCGTTTTCGTACGAGTCGAGGGCGCGTTCGTAGTCGGCGCGCATCGCGTCGTCGGCGCCGGGCTCGGAGGGGTGGAAGTCGAGCCGGTCGAGCTCCTCGCCGTACGCGGTGATGTCCTCGTCCACGACGACGCGGAGCTTGTCGAGCGCGGCCCGCTCCTCCTCGGCGCGCTTGCGGCGGTTGCGGCGGACGACGGCGTACGCACCCGCGCCGCCCGCGACGAGGACGGTCCCGAGCGCGATCAGCGTGCCGGTGGAGCCGCCGCCGGTGTCGGAGCCGGAGCTCCAGGTGGCCGGGGCGGTGCCGTTCACGGTCGGGAGCGCCTGGTCGACGAAGTTGTTGAGCTGGGTGGCGGCGTCGACACCGGGGGTCGTCACTCCGGCCACGACGTTCTGCACGGCGTTGGCCGGCATCACGGCGCGGTCCGCGCCCGCGTCGAAGCGGTCACCGAGGCGGATTCCGTACAGTCCGGTGATCCCGGTCGCGGTGCGCAGATCCCGTAGGACGCTGTCCGCGGGGAAGGCCGCGCTTGCGGGGAGTACGGCGATGAACACGGGCTTGTCCGCGTCCTCGATCTTCTGCGCGAGGGCCTTTTCGTCCGCCTCGGAGAGCTGGGACCGGGCGCCCGGGTCGACGTAGACGGGGCCTTGTTTCAGGGCCTCGGCCGCGTCGGGGATGCCCGTGGCCCGGGCGCTCACGCCAGGAGCCAGGGCCAACAGCAAGAAGAGCGCCAGCCCGGCGAGGGCCGACAACCACGTGAACGGCCTAGTCCTCATATCACGAAGCTACCCGAGGGGGACAAATAAGGACATAGTTCCTGGTGGGGGCTCGTCGTCACTCTCCGCGACTCGCCACTCCGCCCAACGAATCCGGCTGGCGCTCCCCGGCCAAGAGGTCCACAGGAGACGTGGGCTTCCCTCTCTTCGAGCCTCCGGAGGACTGGGACGCCAAGCCCGTCGGCGAGCAGAGCCTCCAGCCGGAGCTGACGTACACGCTCGTCTTCGGCAAGGGCGAGTTCAACTACGAATACACGGGGACCGTCGAATTCCGCGCCTCGGACATCGGGGGACTCCGGCCCGGCCATGTGTGGGCGGACGGCCGGGCCATGTCCCGCGACGCCTTCGAGGAGCTCGCCGAGGACTCCTGCTGAGCAGCGCGACCCGAGCAGCGCGACCTGAGCAGGCTCAGCCTGAGCAGGCGCGCCGCGCGGGGTACGGCCGCCGCGGGCTACTCCGCCGGCTCGACCCCCGCCCGTACCAGCCCGTACGTGTACGCGTCCTCCAGCGCCTGCCACGACGCCGCGATCACGTTGTCCGCGACGCCGACCGTCGACCAATCGCCGCTGCCGTCGCTCGTCGTGATCAGGACGCGGGTCGTGGACTCGGTGCCGTGGCGGCCTTCGAGGATGCGGACCTTGTAGTCGACCAGCTCGAGCTTGGCCAGCTGGGGGTAGATCCGCTCCAGGCCCACCCGCATCGCCCGGTCCAGGGCGTTGACGGGACCGTTGCCCTCGGCGGTCGCGACGATGCGCTCGCCCTTGGCCCACAGCTTGACCGTGGCCTCGTTGGCGTGGGTGCCGTCCGGGCGGTCCTCGACGATCGCGCGCCACGACTCCGTACGGAAGTACGTGCGCGGCCGGCCCTCCGCCTCCTCCCGGAGCAGCAGCTCGAAGGAGGCGTCGGCGGCCTCGTACGTGTAGCCCTTGAGCTCGCGCTCCTTGACGCGCTCGACGACGCGGCCGACGAGCTCGCGGTCGCCCCCGAGGTCGATGCCGAGCTCTTTGCCCTTGAGCTCGATCGAGGCGCGGCCCGCCATGTCGGAGACGAGCATCCGCATGGTGTTGCCGACCTGCTCGGGGTCGATGTGCTGGTACAGGTCCGGGTCGACCTTGATGGCGGAGGCGTGCAGACCCGCCTTGTGGGCGAAGGCGGAAACACCCACATAGGGCTGGTGCGTGGAGGGCGTCAGGTTGACGACCTCGGCGATGGCGTGCGAGATGCGGGTCATCTCCTGGAGCGCGCCCTCGGGCAGCACCTTCTTGCCGTACTTCAGCTCCAGCGCGGCGACGACCGGGAAGAGGTTGGCGTTGCCGACGCGCTCGCCGTAGCCGTTGGCGGTGCACTGGACGTGGGTGGCGCCCGCGTCGACGGCGGCGAGGGTGTTGGCGACGGCGCAGCCGGTGTCGTCCTGGGCGTGGATGCCGAGGCGCGCACCGGTGTCGGCCAGGACGGTGGAGACGACGGCCTGGACCTGGGCGGGAAGCATTCCGCCGTTGGTGTCGCAGAGGATGACGACGTCGGCGCCGGCCTCGGAGGCCGCGCGGACGACGGCCTTCGCGTACTCCGGGTTGGCCTTGTAGCCGTCGAAGAAGTGCTCGCAGTCGACGAAGACCCGGCGGCCGTGCTCCCGAAGAAACGAGACGGTGTCGCGGACCATCGCCACGTTCTCGTCCAGCGTGGTGCGCAGGGCGAGCTCGACATGGCGGTCATGGGACTTCGCGACCAGCGTGATGACGGGCGCCCCGGAGTCGAGCAGCGCCTTGACCTGCGGGTCCTCGGCGGCCGAGCCGCCGGCACGGCGGGTGGCGCCGAAGGCGACGAGCTGGGCGTGCCGGAACCGGATCTCGTCGCGGGCGCGGGCGAAGAACTCGGTGTCCCTGGGGTTGGCGCCGGGCCAGCCGCCCTCGATGAAGCCCACGCCGAACTCGTCCAGGTGCCGGGCGATCGTCAGCTTGTCCGCGACGGTCAGGTTGATTCCCTCGCGCTGGGCGCCGTCGCGCAGGGTGGTGTCGAAGACATGGAAGCTGTCGTCGGGCCTGGCGTCAGTCGTGGTCATGGCGTGGTGACTCCTGTCGGAAGAGTGGCTCCGGAACTTCTGGCTCCACTTGCCCCCATCTTCGCGCGTCCCGTTTCCGGCCGGGGTGGGGCCGCAAAACGAAAAAACCCCTCGCGGGTGCGAGAGGTCTGCGCGCGGGTCTGAGGCACGGTGCCACTGCTGCGGGGGGTGCTACCGCGTTCAGTGGTCACTGCGGACCGGCGCGCTGCTGCCGATAATCATGGCGAATGCGAGCACGATGGCAGTCTGCCATATACGTGTGCCCGCATGGACACAGGTCTCACGATGCGGGCACCCCTTGCGGCCAGGAGTGCACGCGGTGCGGCCAGGCAAGCCAGGCCGTGCCGCTCGTGCGGTCCCGGAACGCCGTCGGACTGCGGGCGGACTGCCGACGGGCTGCCGGTGGAATGCCGTCGGGCTGCCGATGGAATGCCGTCCAGCTGCCGGGGGCTCACGCGCCCGGAAGCAGCGCCTCCGCGATGAACTCGTGCACATGAGCCAGGACTTGTTCGCGGCTCGTGCCAGGTATGCCGACCGCGACATGGACGCTGAAGCCGTCGAGCAGGGCCCGCAGGCGGGCGGCGAAGCGGTCCGGGTCGACGGCGCGGAACTCGCCGCGCGAGATGCCTTCGGCGAGCAGCGCGACGAGGTCCCGGTGCCAGGCGCCCTCGATCGCGGCCTGGCGGGCACGGGCGTCGTCGTCGGCGTTCTGCGAGCGGTTCCAGACCTCCAGCCACAGCGTCCAGTGCGGGTCGCGCGGGCCGTCGGGGACGTACAGATCGACGTACGCCTCGAGCCGCCCGCGCGCGGGGCCCAGCTTGGACAGCAGCGCACTGCGCTCGTGCCCGAGGCGGCCCTCGCTCCACTCCAGGGTCTGCAGCAGCAGCTCGTCCTTGGTGCGGAAGTAGTAGAGCAGGTGGCCGCTGCTCATCCCGACCTCCCGCCCGAGCCCGGCCATGGTGAGCCCGTCGAGCCCGCGCTCGGCGATCGTCGCCATGGCCGCAGCAAGCAGCTCCTCGCGGGGCGGGGCTGTGTTGCGGCGGCGGGGTGTGGGGGTGGCCGCGGGGGTCATAGGGCGGCCTCCGGGAGCAGTTGTTTCACTCGTACGTTGTACCCGATGCGGCTACGCCGTCGTCGGTGACCGTCCAACCGTCTTCGGTCATACGGTCGAGCGGCGCGCGATCGGGGTTCTCGCGCTCCAGATACCAGGCGTCGTCCGGTACGGAGTAGAGGATCCGGAGCGCGTAGGCGCCGCCTCCGTCGTGCTCGATCATGGGCACGGCCGCAGGCTGTCACGCCTGCGGCCACCTCCTCGAACGGGTTTCAGACCTTCGGCTGCTGCTGCGTGATGCAGTGGATGCCGCCGCCGCCCGCGAAGATCGTGCGCGCGTCCACCAGCGTCACCGTCCGGTCCGGGAAGAGGCGCCGGAAGATGCCGGCCGCTGTCTCGTCGTTCGGGTCGTTGAACGCGCACAGCACCACTCCGCCGTTGCAGATGTAGTGGTTGATGTACGAGTAGTCGACCCAGTCGCCCTCCTCGTCCTTGAGGGCCGTCGGGGCCGGGACCTCGACGACCTCCAGGGCACGGCCGCGCGCGTCCGTCTGCCCGCGGAGGATGTCGACGTACGTCCGGGAGCGCTCGTAGTCCGGGTGGGCCGGGTTCTGCTGGCTGTGGACGACGACGACGCCCGGCCCGGCGAAGGCCGCGACGATGTCGACGTGACCCTGGGTGCCGTACATGCCGTAGTCGCCGGTGAGGCCGTGCGGCAGCCAGATCGCCTTCGTGGTGCCGAGCTTGGCGTGGATCTCGGCCTCGACCTGCTCGCGGGTCCACTCGGGGTTGCGGCCCGCGCCGAGCTGGACGGTGTCGGTCAGCAGGACCGTGCCCTCGCCGTCGACGTGGATGGCGCCGCCCTCGTTGACCAGGCCGGAGGAGTGGACGGGGACTTCCACGAGGTCCGCGACATCGCGGGCGATCTTGGAGTCGTGCTCCCAGCGGGCCCAGTCCTGGGCGCCCCAGCCGTTGAAGACCCAGTCCACGGCGGCGAGACCGCCCTGGCCGTCGGTGACGAAGGTCGGCCCGATGTCGCGCATCCAGGCGTCGTCGAGCTCGCGCTCCACGATGTCGATGTCCGCGCCGAGCAGCTCGCGGGCGCCCTCGACCTGGCCCGGTCCGACGACCATGGTGACCGGCTCGAAGCGGCGTACGGCGCGGGCGACACCGGCCCAGGCGGCGCGGGCCCCGGCGAGCTCCTCGTCGTTGGTGAAGGTCGGATTGGGGCCGGGCCAGGCCATCCAGGTGCGCTCGTGAGGGGCCCACTCGGGCGGCATACGGAACGTCATGACTAGTCCTCGATCGTCGGAGCTCGGAGAAGAGCTTGAAGAAGGGCTCGGAGAAGGGCTCGGAGAAGGGCTCAGAGGAAGTAGAGGCGGTTCAGGGACATGGACTCGACCGGGTCCGAGCGGAGCGGATCGCCGTCGAGGGTGACCAGTCCGCTGTGCGCGTCGACGGCCACGTCGCCGACCCGCGAGTTGAGGAGCAGGTCCTTGGGGCCGATGCCGCGGGTGCCGCGTACTCCCACGCGGCGGCGCCGCGTGGGCATCCTGTCGTCGCCGAGCGCGGCCGCCGCCTGGGACACGAACGCCACGGAGATGTCCGCCGGGGTCGCGCCGTGCGCGCCGATCTGCGGGCCGAGGATCAGCGGCTCGCAGGTGTCGGTGGCGGCGTTCGGGTCGCCGGTGACGCCGTACGCGGGGAAGCCGGCCTTCAGGACGAGCTGCGGCTTCGCGCCGAAGAACTGGGGCTTCCACAGCACGATGTCGGCGAGCTTGCCGTTCTCGATGGAGCCGATCTCGTGGGCAAGGCCGTGGGCGATCGCGGGGTTGATGGTCAGCTTGGCCATGTAGCGCAGCACGCGCGCGTTGTCGTCGTGCGCGCCGTCGCCCTCCATGGGGCCGAGCTCGGCCTTCATCTTCCCGGCCATGGCGAAGGTGCGGCGCACGGTCTCACCGGCGCGGCCCATGCCCTGGGCGTCGGAGGAAGTGATGCCGATCGCGCCGAGATCGTGCAGGACGTCCTCGGCGCCCATCGTCCCGGCGCGGATGCGGTCGCGGGCCATGGCGGCGTCGCCGGGCAGGTCGGTCTTGAGGTCGTGTACGGAGACGATCATCCCGTAGTGCTCGGCGACCGCGTCCCGGCCGAAGGGCAGGGTCGGGTTGGTGGAGGAGCCGATGACGTTCGGCACCCCCGCCATCCTGAGGACGTTCGGTACGTGTCCACCGCCACAGCCCTCGATGTGGAAGGCGTGGATCGTCCGGCCGTCGAGGACCTTGAGGGTGTCCTCGACCGAGAGGCATTCGTTGAGGCCGTCGCTGTGCAGGGCGACCTGGACGTCGTACTCCTCGGCGACCCGCAGGGCGGTGTCGAGCGCGCGGGTGTGCGCGCCCATGTCCTCGTGGACCTTGAAGCCGGAGGCACCGCCCTCGGCGAGCGCCTCGACGAGCGGGGCGTCGCCGGACGACGAACCGCGGGCGAGGAAGCCGATGTTGACGGGCCAGGCGTCGAAGGCGTTGAAGGCGTGCTTCAGCGCCCATGGCGAGTTGACGCCAACCCCCCAGACAGGCCCGAACTCCTGGCCGATGATCGTCGTGACGCCCGATGCGAGGGAGGCTTCCATGATGCGGGGGGACAGCAGGTGGACGTGTGTGTCCACGGCACCGGCGGTGGCGATGAGGCCCTCGCCGGAGACGATGGACGTGCCGGTGCCGACGACGACGTCCACGCCGTCGAGGGTGTCCGGGTTCCCCGCCCGTCCGATGCCGGCGATGCGGCCCTCGCGAATACCGATGGACACCTTGCGGATGCCCTGAACGGCGTCGATGACGAGGACGTTGCTGATGACGACGTCGCAGGTCTCGCGCACGGCGGAGGCCTTGAGGTGGAGTCCGTCGCGGGCGGTCTTGCCGAAGCCCGCGAGGAACTCGTCGCCCGGCTTCTGGGAGTCGGACTCGACGCGGACGACAAGGCCGGAGTCGCCGAGGACGACGCGGTCCCCGGCACGCGGGCCATGGACGCTCGCGTACTCGTGCGGGTCGATGCCGGTCACTGGTCCTCCTCCGTAACAGTCCGTGCCGGGTCGGCCGGGGTGGCCGGGTCGGCCGGTACGCCGAGGTAGCCGCAGGCGGTGGCCCTGCGCAGGGCCTCCGCCCTGGCGCCGGGGGCGTCCAGCGGGCCGTCGACGAGACCCGCGAAGCCGATGGCGATGCGGTCGCCCCCGATCGGTACGAGACCGACCTCGGCCTCGCCACCCGGGTCGAAGCGGACGGACGAGCCGGCGGGGACGCACAGCCGCATGCCGTAGGCAGCTGCCCGGTCGAAGTCGAGACGCGGATTGGCCTCGAAGAAGTGGAAGTGGGAGGTGACGCTGACCGGCACCGTCGCGGTGTTGCGCACGATCAGCCGCACCACGGGCTCCGGCTCGGGGTCCGCGGGGCCGGGCAGGACGGCGCCGGGTGCCTCGTCGCCGAGGCCGCCGCCCCCGATGGGGTCGGAGACGACCGCGAGCCGGGATCCGTCGTCGAAGACGGCCTCGACATGGACCTCGGTGACGACATCGGCGACGCCCGGCAGGACGTCGTCGGGGCCGAGGACGGAGCGGGCCGCTTCGATGGCCTCGGCGAGCCTGCGCCCGTCGCGGGCCGCCTCGCAGACGGTGTCGGCGATCAGCGCGGTCGCCTCGGGGACATTGAGCTTGAGCCCGCGGGCACGCCGCGCCCGGGCCAGTTCGGCGGCGCCGAACAGCAGCAGCCGGTCGCGCTCGGTCGGGGTCAGTCGCACGTCACCACGCCTCCCTGTGGGTGGACCCGCACCGGAATCTCCAAGTCCGATTCCAGATGTTCGAACGACACTCTAACCCTCATTTTCCTATGTCGAAAGCATTGACGACGGCATGGAGCTGGGTTCACATAGAGCAACACTCAAATTGTTGCCGGCGTACCAGGGAGAGCCCGATGCCGATAGAACAGCGCGGAGTCGACACCATCCCCGAAGCGGAACGGACCAGTGGTCCCCGCGACCTCTTGGCCATCCTTCTCGGCTCCAACCTCTGCCTCGGGGTCATCGTCTTCGGCTGGCTGCCGGTCTCCTTCGGCCTCGGCCTGTGGGGCGCGGTCTCCTCGGTCGTCGCCGGCACGATCGTGGGCGTCGTCGTGACGGCACCGCTCGCGCTCGTGTCACTGCGCACGGCGACCAACCTCTCCACGTCGAGCGGGGCGTTCTTCGGCGTCCGCGGACGGCTCATCGGCTCGATCGTCGGCCTCCTGCTGTCGCTCGGATACACCGCGCTGACCCTGTGGATCGGCGGCGACGTGATGGTCGGCACACTGGCCCGCATGGTCGGCCTGGCAACGGGCGGCGCGACCCATGCACTGGTCTACGCCCTGCTGGCCGCGCTCACCGTGATCGGCGCGGTCTTCGGCTACCGGCTGCTGCTGCGGATGAGCAAGGTCCTGGCCCTCGGCATGGTCGTGCTGCTCGCCATCGGCCTGGTGGCGTACGCACCGGACCTCACCACCGCCGCGCCGCCGGACACCCCGTATCTGCTGGGCTCCTTCTGGCCGACCTGGGCGCTCTCCGCCGTGGCCGCCGGGCTCAGCGGCCCGATCGCCTTCATCACCCTGCTCGGCGACTACACCCGCTACATCTCCCCGCAGCGGCACGCCCCGCGCAGTGTGCTCAGGGCGACCTGTCTGGGACTGTTCGCCGGTCTGCTGATCCCCCAGCTGTTCGGCACCTTCACCGCGCTCGCCGCCCGCGCCTCGCTCGACTACGCGGGCCCGCTGGTCGACGCGTCGCCCCGCTGGTACCTGATACCCCTGCTGCTCGTCGCCGCGGCCGGCTCGGTCGGCAACGCCGGGCTGATGCTCTACTCCATGGGCCTGGACCTCGACGCGATCGTCCCCAGGGCCAGCCGCACCCAGGCGACCGTGATCGTCGCCGTCATCGCGACCGGCTTCGTCTTCCTCGGCCACTTCGCCTGGGACGCACAGTCCGCGATGACCTCGTTCGTGCTGCTGCTCACCGCGATCGGCACTCCGTGGGCCGTGATCACCCTGATCGGACATGTCCGCTGTCGCGGTGCGTACGACGCCGACGCACTGCAGGTCTACAACCGGCGCACCCGGGGCGGCATCTACTGGTTCCGGGCCGGCTGGGAGCCGCGGGCGACGGTGGCCTGGGCACTCGGCGCGGTGGTGGGCCTCCTCTCCGTCTCGACCCCGTCCTACGAGGGCCCGCTGCTCGCCCTGACCGGCGGCGTGGACTGCAGCTTCGTCCTGTCGGGCGTGGTCGGCGCTGTGGTGTACGCGGGACTGACCCTTGGGGCACGAGCCGCGGCACCCAGCGCCGAACCGGCGGGTAACATCATGGCTGCCGTGGAATGATCATGGCTGCCGTGGACCGACGGCACTCGGGGGAGCACAACGGGGAGGAATCATGGAAGAGGCGGCGTTCGTAGTGGGCAAGGTCGCCAAGGGGCTCGCGAGCCTGATGTTCGCCTTCGGTGACATCCTGAGCACCTTCGTGCCGGACGGCTCGTCCAAGGCCGCCGAGCGCAAGCGCCGACGCGGGCGCGAGCGCTGACACGTACGGGCTGTACGGGCTGACACGTACGGGCTGACACGTACGGAGCGACGGCGAAGGCCCCCACGCGCGGTATGCGTGGGGGCCTTCGCCGTATGCGGACTCAGGGACAGGCCCAGGGGCAGTCGCGGCCCGGCCGGGCTCTAGGTGTATTGATCACGAGCGTTGTTAACAGTGCTGGGTCTTGATCATGGCGAAGACCTCCGGTGTGGTGGAGGTGTCTAGGCTCCACACCACG
>NZ_JBSFHO010000008.1:215824-215914 GCF_053597075.1 Streptomyces sp. NPDC001514 | reverse complement strand
TGTTGTGGTCCGGCTTCTGCGGGCCGTGCTGCCCCGCCCGTAACCGGAGCTGTTGTGGTCCGGCTTCTGCGGGCCGTGCTGCCCCGCCCT